>JAKOSQ010000123.1 GCA_029777215.1 Bacillota bacterium | reverse complement strand
CGTCCTTGTCGAGGACGCGGACGTCGAGGCACAGGGACTGCAGTTCTTTCACAAGGACCTTGAAGGACTCCGGAACGCCCGGCTGCGGGATGTTGTGGCCCTTGACGATGGACTCGTAGGTGCGGACACGACCGGTCACGTCGTCGGACTTGACCGTCAGGATTTCCTGAAGGGTGTAGGCCGCGCCGTAAGCTTCGAGCGCCCAGACTTCCATTTCGCCGAAGCGCTGGCCGCCGAACTGGGCCTTGCCGCCGAGCGGCTGCTGCGTGACGAGGCTGTACGGGCCGGTGGAACGCGCATGGATCTTATCATCGACAAGGTGATGGAGTTTTAAGAAGTAAACATAGCCGACGGTGACGGGGTTGTCGAAGGGGCGGCCCGTGCGGCCGTCGTAGAGGACGCTCTTGCCGTCCGAGCGCAGGCCGGCCTCCTCGAGGGTGTCGCGGATTTCCTGCTCGTTGGCGCCGTTAAAGATCGGGGTAGCGACCTTCCAGCCAAGTGCGTGGGCCGCGTAGCCCAGCTGGACCTCGAGGACCTGTCCGATGTTCATTCGGGAAGGAACGCCCAGCGGGTTCAAAACGATGTCGAGCGGCGTGCCGTCCGGCATGTAAGGCATGTCCTCCTTGGGGAGGATGCGGGAGACGACGCCCTTGTTGCCGTGGCGTCCGGCCATCTTGTCGCCGACGGATATCTTGCGCTTCTGGGCAATATAGACGCGGACGACCTCGTTGACACCCGGGGAGAGCTCGTCGCCGGCTTCGCGCGTGAAGCGCTTAACGTCGACAATGATGCCGCTCTCGCCGTGCGGGACCTTGAGTGAGGTGTCGCGGACTTCGCGGGCCTTTTCACCGAAGATGGCGCGCAGCAGGCGCTCCTCGGCCGTGAGGTCAGTCTCGCCCTTCGGCGTGACCTTGCCGACGAGGATGTCGCCGGAGTGGACCTCCGCGCCGATGGAGATGATGCCGCGCTCGTCGAGATACTTGAGCGCGTCGTCGCCGACGCCGGGGATGTCGCGGGTGATCTCCTCGGGGCCGAGCTTGGTGTCGCGCGCGTCGCACTCGAATTCCTCGACGTGGATGGACGTGAAGGTGTCCTGCATGACCAGGCGCTCGTTGAGGAGGATCGCGTCCTCGTAGTTGTAGCCTTCCCAGGACATGAAGCCGACGAGGATGTTCTTGCCGAGGGAGATTTCGCCGTTGGAGGTGCCGGGGCCGTCCGTGATGACCTCGCCCTTTTCGACGCGCTGGCCGGCAGAGATGATCGGGCGCTGGTTAATGCAGGTGCCCTGGTTGGAGCGGGCGAACTTGATGAGCTTGTAGTCCTTCGTTTCGCCGCTGTCATATTTAATGGTGATGTTGGTGCCGGAGACGCGGGTGACGACGCCGTCGTCCTCCGCCGTGATAACGACCTTGGAGTCGACCGCGCACTTGTGCTCGATGCCGGTGGCGACGATCGGCTGCTCGGTGGTCATGAGCGGCACGGCCTGGCGCTGCATGTTCGCGCCCATCAGGGCGCGGTTCGCGTCGTCGTTCTCCAAAAACGGGATCATCGCGGTCGCGATGGAAATCATCATGCGCGGGGAGATATCGATGTAATCGACGCGGTCACGGTCGACCTCGATGATCTCGTCGCGGTGACGGCAGGTGATACGTTCGTTTAAGAGACAGCCGTTTTCATCGAGCGGCTCGGTGGCCTGCGCGATGATGTACTGGTCCTCGATGTCGGCAGTGAGGTAATCGACGTCGTCCGTGACGAAATGGGTCTTTTTGTCGACGCGGCGGTACGGAGCGATGAGGAAGCCGTACTCGTTGACGCGGGCGTAGGACGCGAGGTAGGAGATCAGGCCGATGTTCGGGCCTTCAGGGGTCTCGATCGGGCACATGCGGCCGTAGTGGCTGTAGTGGACGTCTCGAACGTCGAAGCTCGCGCGCTCGCGGGACAGACCGCCGGGGCCGAGGGCCGACATACGGCGCTTGTGCGTGAGCTCGGCCAGCGGGTTCGTCTGGTCCATGAACTGACTCAGCGGGGACGACCCGAAAAACTCCTTGATCGCCGCGGTGACCGGGCGAATGTTGATGAGGCTCTGCGGGGTGACGATGTCGAGGTCCTGCAGGGTCATGCGTTCGCGGATGACGCGCTCCATGCGGGAAAAGCCGATGCGGAACTGGTTTTGCAGCAGCTCGCCGACGCAGCGGATGCGGCGGTTGCCGAGATGGTCGATGTCGTCCGGCTCGCCGATATTGTAGAAGAGGCCGAGAATGTAGTCGGTCGCGGAGAAGATGTCGTCGACGATGACGTACTTCGGAACGAGTTCGTCCATGTGGGCGACGCAGGCTTCCTTGAGCCCTTCGCCCTCGAACTCCTCCATAAGCTTTTTGAGGACGATGAGGCGGACCTTTTCCTTGACGCCGATCTCTTTCGGGTCGAAGTCGACAAAGCGGGCCATGTCGACCATGCCGTTGGAGAAGATGTGGAACTCGTGGTCGCCCTCGGTCTTGACGACGGCATCGACAACGCCGATCTTTTCCAGCTCCTCGGCGCGTTCGCGGGTGATGAGCTCGCCGGCCTCAGCAACGATCTCGCCGGTCAGCGGGTCGACGCAGGGGGCAGCCAGCTCGTGTCCGATGAGACGCGGACGCAGGGCAAGCTTTTTGTTGAACTTGTAGCGGCCGACGTTGGAGATGTCGTAGCGGCGCTTGTCGAAGAACAGGCCGTCGAGCAGGGAGATGGCGCTGTCCACCGTGGGGGGGTCGCCCGGGCGCAGCTTGCGGTAGATTTCGAGCAGGGACTCCTCGCGGGACTGGCAGGTGTCCTTGTCGATGGTGGCGAGGATGCGCGGGTCGTCGCCGAAGAGCTCTTTAATCTGCTCGTTCGTGATGACGCCGTTTTCGCCGCCCTGGCAGGACAGCCATGTCCAAGGCTTAGCCTCGTCGCGGTAACCGACGGCGCGGAGGAACCAAGTCACGGGGATCTTGCGGTTTTTATCGATGCGGGCATAGAAAATGTCGTTGAGGTCTGTCTCGTATTCGAGCCAGGCGCCGTGATAAGGGATGACCGTCGCGCCGCACAGGCAGGAGCCGGTCTTGTCGATCTTCTTGTCGAAGTAGATGCCCGGGGAACGGACGATCTGGGAGACGATGACACGCTCCGCGCCGTTGATGATGAAGGTGCCGCTTTCGGTCATGAGCGGGAAATCGCCCATGAAGACCTCCTGCTCCTTGATCTCGTCCGTCTCCTTGTTGCGGAGGCGAACGCCGACCTTGAGCGGAGCGGCGTACGTGGCGTCGCGCGCCTTGCATTCTTCCTCGGTGTACTTTGGCTGTTCGTTCATCGAGTAGTCGACGAAGCTCAGTTCGAGGTTGCCGGAATAGTCTGTGACGGAGTCGACCTCCGAAAAGACCTCCCGCAGTCCCTCGTCGAGGAACCACTTATAGGATTCCTTCTGGATCTCCAAGAGGTTCGGCATCTCTTGGATTTCTCTGCTCCGCGCGAAGCTCTTTCTGAGCGTCTTGCCGTACATTACGTCCTTTGGCATTGGCTTTCACTCCTTATCTCGTATAGTGCGCCGTGCGCGATACGCCCGGGTAAGTTGTTTGTTTGTTGCATCAGCATATTGCATTTTTCCGAATTGCTGTTAGAATGCATGTAGACGATGAAACTGGGATTGTATCCGCATTTCAGTCAGAACATGCGGCGTATTATTATATCAGTCTGTGTATTCATTTGTCAATACCCATCCTTCTATATTTGTGTAATTTCGGTTGGAAAGCTATTTTCCGACCATTTTTTGTTGCCTTTTGCCGAAAGCGTTTTATAATGGTCATAGCGTTTGGCGCAATGATTTCTCTGGAGGTCGAAATGGAACTGTCTTTGTTGATCCTTCTCGCGGCGATTGTACTCGCCGCGCTGCTCGTTCCCTGGTTCGAGGGCCTCATAAAAAACGGCGGGGCGCTCATCATCGCGGCAGCCGTCGTGTGCATCGCGTTTTTGCTGCGGGTGTCCGTGTTCCAGTGTCGGACCGGTGACTACAACGATTTTCTCTCCCAGTGGGTGCAGTTTTTCCGCAATTACGGCGGCTTCTCCGCCTTGAGCAACAGCACCAACGGCGGCGCGATCAACTATAACGTCCCCTACCTCTATTTTCTCGCGATCTTCTCCAGGCTGCCGATGCGGGACCTCTACCTCATAAAGCTGCTGTCGATTGCCTTTGACGTGGTCCTTGCCTACGGCATCATGAAGCTCGTTTCGGTCTTCACGGATTCGAACGCGAAAAAGCTCTCCGCCTATCTCGTCACGCTGCTGCTGCCGACGGTCATCCTCAACAGCGCGCAGTGGGGCCAGTGCGACAGCATCTACACATCCTTCCTCGTGCTCTCCCTTTACCACATCCTCACCGGCTCGCCGCGCCGTTCGATGGCCGAGGCCGCGATCGCACTCGGCTTCAAGCTGCAGGCGGTCTTCCTGCTGCCGGTCTTCCTCGTGATGCTCTTCGCGAAAAAGCTCCGCTGGCGGGACGTGCTCGTCTTCCCGCTGACCTATCTTCTTCTGCTGCTCCCTGCCGTGTTCT
>JAKOSQ010000122.1 GCA_029777215.1 Bacillota bacterium | reverse complement strand
TGCAGGCATTATAATAGGGACGCCCGAGCGGTGAAAAGCCGCCGCAAAAAGTCAAAAACGGCGGGTCTTTCCGCCGCTGCGTACAGTTTGCCGGCGCGCGTGCGCGCTGCCGGCTCGTTTTTTTGGAGGAAATGGATTTGGAACAGCTGAGAACAGACCGCCGCGGCAGCACGCTCTACATCGTGGTGCCGTGTTATAACGAGGAGGAGGCGCTGCCCGAGACCTCGAAGACCCTGCGCGAGAAGATGCACGCGCTCATGGACCGGGGCCTCATCTCCGAGGAGAGCCGCGTCATGCTCGTCAACGACGGCTCGTCGGACCGCACATGGGAGCTCATCTGCAAGCTGCACGAGGCCGACCGTCTCTTCTGCGGCGTGTGCCTGTCCCGCAATCGCGGCCACCAAAACGCGCTGCTCGCCGGTCTCATGACGGCGAAGGACCGCGCGGACATGACCATCTCGATGGATGCCGACCTGCAGGACGACGTCAACGCCGTTGACGAAATGCTCGAAAAATACTATGCCGGCTGCGAAATCGTATACGGCGTGCGCTCGGCGCGAGAGAAGGACACCTTCTTCAAGCGCAGCACGGCTGAGGGCTTCTACAAGCTCGTCGCGAAGCTCGGCGGCGAGATCGTCTACAACCACGCAGACTACCGCCTCATGAGCAAAACGGCGCTCGAGGCCCTGTCCGAATACAGCGAGGTCAACCTCTTTCTGCGCGGCATCGTCCCGATGCTCGGCTACCAGACCGGCACCGTCGCCTACGAGCGCGGCGAGCGCGTCGCGGGCGAGAGCAAGTATCCGCTGAAAAAAATGCTCAGTCTCGCGGTCGAGGGCATCACCTCTCTGAGCGCGAAGCCGATGCGCATGATCTTCTGGGCGGGCGCGGGTTCGCTCGTGACGGACCTCGTCCTCCTCATCGTCTTCCTCATTCAGGCCGGCTGCGGCAGCGCCTTCACAGGCACAAAGCTGCTCGTCTTCCTCGTAATCCTCTTCGGCGGCCTCGGTCTGACCGGACTCGGCGTCGTCGGCGAGTACGTCGGCAAGATTTACCTCGAGGTCAAGCACCGTCCCCCGTTCATCATTAAACAAATTGTAGAATAAAAACCACACCGGCCCGCCGATAACAGCGGACCGGTGCTTTTTCACGCGAGCTTCAGATACAGCTCGCCTTTTTCGTCTCTTATGAAGCTGCCGTAGGTCTTGCCGGCGGCGTTGACCGTCCAGCCCGCGCCGTTCGGCGTGAGCGAAACGCGGGTGAAGGACCCGCCGTCAAACCAGTAGAAGGTCTTCGAGGCGATCTCCTCGTTGCTCGCCTCATAGGGCGAGCTCGCCGTGATTGGCCGGATCGCGAAGTTCTCGCCGACGGAGCGGCGGTTGGCAACCGCCGCGACCGCGCCGGTCGTGGCCCAGGTGCTCGAGGTGACGCCGTAGTCGTGCTCATGGTAGTAGTAGTTCGCGTCGGCGGCGTAGGTCGGTTCAACGTTCAAAAGCCAGACGCCGCGCTTTTCTCCAACGGGGGCTGAGAGGTCCGCGATCGCCTCGGCGGCAGCGGAGCACACGCGCGTGTCCCCCTGCGTGACGGCGCGGTAATCGTAGAGCTCGCTCACGGAGGAAACGCAGCACAGGCCCGCGAGCAGGGCCGCGAGAAACGCGGTCTTTTTCGCACCCCCGCGCATACGCCCGAAGACGAGGTCGCACAGCGCATCCGCGATCAGTGCCAGGCCGCAGAAGGACGGCACCGCGTTGCGCAGACCGATCCACGGCGAGGAAATGACGAAAAACACCGCCAGCGGGGCCACCGTCAGAAAGACGCCGGCCAAAAGCTCCGCGAAAAGGCGCACGCTTGTCCGCCGTGCGGTCCGCGCCGCCGCAAAAAACGAGACGCACAGGCCGAGCACCAGCAGGATGTAAATGAAATTCGGCTGCGCCGCGATGAGCGACGCGCCGCGCCGGAAGCCGCGTCCGAGCGTTGCCGCCCCGCCCTGCAGGAAGACCTCCTTCACCTGCCGCCACGCTGGTTCGGCAACGGAGATGTCGTAGTCCTCCTTCGTCGGCAGAAACAGCTGCGCGCGGTCGCTGCAGACGCCCGCCGGCGCGAGCTTCGTGACCGCGAAATACGCGAGTCCCCCGACAAGGAACAGCCAGCCGCCCTGCGCGCGGGAGCGCTCGCTCTTCGGGACCGCGAGCATCACAACGAGCGTCGCGGCGACGGAAAAGAGCACAATCTGCTCGTAATAGCAAAACGCGATGAACTGAAAGACCGCGAACAGCACGAGCTCGCGCTTTTTCCCGCGCATACACCAGCGGTCGAAAAACAGCAGCGAGAGCGCCGCAAAAAACAGGCCCGTCAGGATGCGCGAGGAGGCGGAGATCCAGTAGCTCCCCTCAAAGCCCAGCGGCAGCAGGGCATAGACAACGTAAAACACATAGCCCGTACCGAAGCGGCGGCGGAAGACCGCGTGCAGCAGCACGCCGGAGACCGCGTACATCGCCGAGAGGATCGCGACAGCGACGATCATATTCCCCCAGAATCGACCCCAGCCGTGCACATCCGTCAGCCCCGCGAGCGGACGCGCGGAGAAAGAACCGAGCGCGACGAGGTGCCCGAACCAGTCGGAATAAAATGCGTTGAAGTTGTGATATTGGATGTAGTCGTCGAGCTGTACATAATATGTAAGGCCGTAGTAGCAGTAGCGGATCATGATGAGTCCGAAGAGCAAAACAGCCGTGAGCACTTCCAGCCGCAGACTGCCGCGGTCCGTGCGAAGTCTTGTCTTTTTCAAACGCTGCGCTCCTTTACAGACCGCCGGATCCGCTGGATATCGCGAAACATGCGATAGCTGTCCCGCAGGACGCGGACCTTGGAGTCCC
>JAKOSQ010000121.1 GCA_029777215.1 Bacillota bacterium | reverse complement strand
GCCTTCGGACTGATTCCAAAGTCCTCCCAGCCCATTACATTTCAGGCGAGACCGTGAGTCAATTGAGGCGATTTCTCTTGTGTTTGGCATTGGCATGCTCTGCTTGCAGTACGACTGGAGTCACCATTCACGACCCTTTGGCGAAGCGGACGGAGGCGGAGTACAGGGCGATTTCCGAGCGCCATGCCGCGTATGGAAACCTGTCGTCTGCTCGTCCTCGCGGGAGGGCAGGGCGATGCCGCTCGTGTGGTTGTGGGACAAAATGACTGCCGAGGCGTTCTTGACAATCGCCAGCTCCGCGATCTTGCGAATGCTCACGTCCGCGGAGTTGACGTCGCCGCGGAACAGCGCCTTGCAGCAGAGCACGCGGCGCTTGGCGTCGAGACAGACGACGTAAACGACCTCGTCGCGCTCGAAGAGGTAGCGGGCGGCGAGGTAGTCGCCGGCCTTCTGCGTCGAATCGAGAATTTCACCGAAGTCTTTTTTCGACATTTCGTAGCGGCGGCTGACCGCCGGGACGAGCCGCAGGAGCGTCGCCGCGTTCTCGCCGACGCCGGGGACCTTCAAAAGCTCCTCGCGCGGGGCCTCGAGCACGGCGTCGAGCGAGCCGAAGTGCTCGAGCAGCGCGTGCGCCAGCGGGTTCGTGTCCTGCCGGGGCAGCGCGTAGAAGAGCAGCAGCTCGAGGACGTTGTGGTCGTCAAAGCCGTCGAGCCCCTGTTCGAGGAACTTGTTCTTGAGCCGTTCCCGGTGTCCGTCGTGCACGCCCAAAGCGCCGCCTTCTTCCGTAAAAAAAATAACTGGCTATCAGTTTACACCCGCCGTTTCGATTTGGCAATTGCACAAAGGCGCAATTCGTGCTACAATCTAAAAGTATTCTGCCGCAGAAGCGGCATTTCAACTGTTTGACCAACAGGAGGTTCCCGTGAAAAGACTCTCCCCCTATATAAAAGACTATGTCAAACGCGCGGACATGCTGCTGCTTGCCCTGTGCGTCACCTGCGCGATCTTTGGCATCGTCGTCATCGCGAGCGCCACCTCGACGCTTGACGGCGGCTCGACCCGCTACCTCATCGTCCAGACCGCCTCGCTTATTTTGGGCATCTTCTTTTATGCCCTCTTTACCGTGATCGACGTCGACTCCCTGGCCGAGCGCTGGCCCGCACTCATCGCCTTTGAGGTCTTCTCCATTTTTCTGCTGCTCACGCCGCTCGGCTATGCGGACAACACCGGCAACCGCGCCTGGCTGCGCTTCGGCTTCATCGGCGTCCAGCCCGCGGAAATCGACAAGATCATCTTCATCATCGTGCTCGCCGCGCAGATCAACTACTTCAAAAACTACAAAAACCTCAATTCGCCGCTGTCCGTGCTGCTGCTGCTCGTCAACTGCATGTTTTCGATCGGCCTCATCGTCGGCGTGTCGAAGGACATGGGCAGCGCGCTCGTCTATCTCTTCATCTTTATTGTCATGCTCTTCGCGGCGGGACTGAAGTTCTACTGGTTCATCGCGGGCCTCGCGGGGCTCGCGGCGGTGACACCCTTTTTTTGGACGCATGTTCTAAACCAGCGCTACCGCGACCGCATCCTCGCACCCTATGACGCGACCATCGACCCGTCGGGACAGGGCATCCGCTGGCAGGCAAACCAGAGCAAGATCGCCCTCGCGAGCGGCCAGCTCACCGGCACCGGCCTCTACAACGGCCGCCAGACCCAGTCTGGCGCGCTGCCCGCCAAGCAGACAGACTTCATTTTCAGCGTGATCGGAGAGGAGCTCGGCATGATCGCCTGCATCGCCGTGATCGCGCTGCTGCTGCTGATCATCTTCCGCTGCATCAAGGTCGGCGTGCACGCGACGAACACGATGAGCATGCTTATCTGCTTCGGCGTCGCCGCGTGGCTTATCTTCCAGACCTTCGAAAACATCGGCATGTGCATCGGCGTCGCGCCGGTCATCGGCGTCACGCTCCCGTTTTTCAGCTACGGCGGCTCGTCCCTCGTCGCGATCTTCGCCGCGATGGGCATGGTCTCCGGTATCAAGTACCGACCAAAACCGGAGCGGTTCCGGTCATTAGGATAAAAAAAGGAGGCCGTTCGGCCTCCTTTTTTTATTCATCTTTGAAAAGCCACGCGATCTGACCGCCTGCGAAGGTCATTCCCAGCTTTTCCTGCAGATTGCGGCTGCGGACGTTGTCCGTGAAGAGCTGGCCGTAGGGGACGTGACCCTTCTGCAGCTCGAAGGCGATCATCGCCGCCTCGAGGGTGATGCCGAGCCCCTGATGCTGGTACTCCGGCAAAATCTGCAAAATGCCCATCGAGCCCTCCGAGTGGGTGCCGATAAAGCCGGCGAGCTCGCCGTTTTTGAAGGCGCCGAGCATCCCGGCCTCGATACGCTCGCGCAGGTAGCTCAGCTCGTGCTCCTGCTCGTAGTGTTCGGTGACGAATGCGGCGTACTCCGGCGTGAGGGGGCGGATATCAAAACCGGCCGGCGCGGGATAGTCCGGCGGCGCCTTTTTGAGATAGGCGACCTGCCAGCAGACCATGTTGCCGACGAGGCCGAAGCGCTCGCGGATGGCGGGCATGTACTTTGTCTGGTGCGTTTCGACGAGCATGGGGTCTTCGATGAGCGCGCACATTTTTTCAAAGGCTGCGTCCGTTTTGGCCGAGAGCATCCAGACCCAGCCCGCGCGGTTGTAGAGGAGCACGCCGTCATCGTCCGCGTAGCGGACGTCGGCGAAGCCGCGGCGGATGGTCTCGAGCATGTCGATGTGGTGCATGCGGTTTTGGTTTAAGTATGCGATGGCTTTTTCGTTCATGGGTCTCTCTCCGTTTCTGATGTTGGAAACGATTATCGCGCACGGAGAGCGCCTTGTCAAGTGCGGAAAGGGCGCGGGACCTATCGCCCCGCGCCCGGAGAGCGGCTGCAGCTTACTTGCAGTCCTTCACGGAGCCGCCCTTGTCGCTCTTGCAGTTCTGGGATTCGGGAGTCTCGTTTTTCTTTTTAGCCTGCTTGATCTTCGCGTCGGATGCGGAGATGTCAGGCCGTCTCATACCGGCTTTTGCCATTTAAAATCACCTCGCGCCTATTGTGGACCGCCGCGCTCGAAAATATACGCGCGGCCTTTTTTTGCGAAAAGTCTGGAGAAAAATTCTTCGGGGTGTTGACAAGCAGCGCGCTTCGTCATAAACTGTGAACGGACATTTGAATAGGTCATGTCTTCAGGGCAGGGTGAGATTCCCGATTGGCGGTAAAGTCCGCGAGCGCTTCGGCGCAAGACCCGGCGAAACTCCGGGACCAACAGTTACAGTCTGGATGGAAGAAGATGTGTTTCATATCAGGCCGCTCTGCGGAGCGACCGGCGCACCCTCTATGATATAAACACCTGAAAGACAGCCGTTTTTCAGGTGTATCTTATTGTCGAGGTGCTTTTTTATGACAAAAGTATCAAACCGCTCCGCCCAGCCTCTGTCCCACAAGATCACGGTAACGGCCTTGCTCTCCGCGATCGCCTTCATCCTGCAGTACATCGAGCTCCCCGTCTTTTTCATGCCGGGCTTCATCAAGTTCGACTTTTCCGACCTGCCGGCCCTGCTCGCGGCCTTCAGTCTCGGCCCGGTGTACGGCGTTGTGACCGAGCTCATCAAAAACCTCGTTCATCTGCCGGTGTCCAATTCCGCGATGATCGGCGAGCTTTCAAACTTCATCCTCGGTGCGGCCTTCGTCTTCACCGCCGGCCTCATCTACAAAAAGGACAGGACGCGCAAGGGCGCGCTGCTCGGCTCCATCATCGGCGCGGCCGTCATGGCCGTCGTGAGTCTGCCGATCAACTACTACATCGTCTATCCGATCTACGAGAACTTCATGCCGCTTGAAAACATCATCGGCGCCTATCAGGCGATTTTGCCGCGCGTCAAGACGCTCTGGCAGTGCCTGCTGGTCTTCAACGTCCCGTTCACGCTGCTCAAGGGCCTCGTCGATGTGCTGATCACTTTCCTCATCTACAAAAAATTATCTCCGATCCTGCACAAGTAAAAAAGATCGCGGCGCTCCGAAAGGAGCGCCGCGTTTGCGTTTGACCTTATTTGCTGCGCATATACTCGATCAGCGGATCGGCGGCGGCGAGGTTGACAAAGTCGACGCTCTTGCCGTAGGTGTCGAGGATGACGCGTTCGTCCGGCGAGAGGCGGTCGGGCTTTTTGTGAGCGATGATGCTGTGCAGGCCCGCCATGGCGAGCCTGTGCTTGAAGCTCAGCTCGCTGTAGTCGAGCGCACCGCGGAAGCAGAAAACGGGTGCGCTGCAGGCTTCGGAGCCGACGAGCGCCTTGGCGACGGCCTTCTCCGTCCGCTGAACGTTCTCCCCAATCGACGGGTCGGACAGGCCGGTCGTGAAAACGGCGAGGCGCTTGCCCTCGAGCTCCTGCGTGTGCGAGGAGAGAAAGCGCAGGCCGTTGACCTGTCCGGCATAGAGCCCGCCGCCGAAGACGAGCGCATCGTAGCGGGAAAAATCAAATTCGTGGATGCGGCGCAGATTGTAAAGGTCGGCGTCGAGGGCCTTGGCGATGCATATGGCGTAGCTGCGGGCCGCGCCGTAATCGGATTTATATACAACGGCTGTATTTGACATGGTAATCACTCCTCAAATTTTCGCGCAGCGCACGATTTGCTGCTGTGATTATACCACCGTTTTGACGGCGGGACAACGCATTTTTGCGTGGAAGCCCGTTTTTGCTGTCGGGG
>JAKOSQ010000120.1 GCA_029777215.1 Bacillota bacterium | reverse complement strand
TCTCGCGAAACGGCTGGGTGTGCCGATCGCGATGAGCGAAAAGGACGTCCCGCTCATCGGTCACGGGACGGACAGCCACCTGCAGGCGGACAATCTGCTCGGGAAGATCATGGTCTTCTTTTCGCAGGATGTGCTGCGGAAATCGACGTATTCGAGCTTCACGCCGTCCGTTTTGCTTGAGGACGGGATGGACCTCTCGCCCTGGGGCGTGGCGGCGCATGTCGTGGCCCTGCCGGGCCACACGCCGGGCACTGTCGGCATTTTGACGGACGGCGGGGACTTCGTCGTCGGCGACGCGATGTTCGATATGCTGCGGCCCACCGGCTCGCGGCTCTATGAGGACGGCGATGAGATGCGCCGCAGCGTTGAAAAGATCCGCGCGAGCGGCGCGAAGACCATCTGGGTCGGCCACGGAAATCCGATCCCGAATAACTGACAGCCCGGGGGCCGCGTGAGCGGCCCTTTTTTCGTTTTTGCGGTGCGTTTTAGTTTTTTTTAAGTTTCACGGTTTATGATTTCTCCACAAACGAAGTTCAGTTGCGGGCTCGTTAAACTGAAAAAAACGGAGGAATAAGCATATGACTAAGAAAAAAAGCGCGGGGATGCTGATTCTGGACATCCTCATGGCGCTCGTTTTTGTGATCCTTTTCAACAAATCGGCCTTCGGCGGCATGGCCTTTCACGAGATCGCCGGGCTTTGCTTCGCGGGCGGCCTCGTCGCGCACATCATTCTCAACCGCAAATGGATCGCGGGCGTCGCGAAAAAATTCGGCTCGATGCCGGTTAGAACAAAGCTCGAATATATTGTGGCGTTGCTGCTGCTCGTCGATCTCGCGGTGATGACCGTCAGCGGCATCCTCATCTCGAAGGTCGTCTTCGCAAAGCTCATCACGGCGCAGGTAAACGCCAGCGGCCTCCACACGGCGACGGCCTACCTCGCACTTTTGCTCATGGGTCTGCACATCGGCCTTGCCTGGGACCGGGTGCGCGGCATGGCGAAAAAGGTTTTCGGCCTCGGCGCCGCCTCGCAGGGCGCGACCGTTGTGCTGCGGATCGCCGCGGCGGCAATCTTTGCCTTCGGCGTTTACAGCATGGCGACCACGAATTATTTCGCGCGGGCCTTTTCCTTCACGGGCGGCAGCGAACAGCACGAAATGCTGCCGGGCGGTGAAGGCGGCTTCGGCGGACAGCTGCCGGACGGCCAGAACAGCCAGAACAGCCAGAACGACCAGAGCACGCAGAACAGCCAGAACAGCCAGAGTACCCAGAGCGGCGGCGGCAAGGGCGGCGACAACGGCCAGATGCCCTCCGGCGGCAGGGGCGGAAAAATGCAGGGCAAAGGTCAACTGCCCTCCGGCGACAACGGCCAGCGGCCCGATTTTGACGGCGGCAGCGGCGGCTTCGACCATATGAACGGCGGGCACGGCAGCAGCACGGCTGAGACGGCCGCGAAGAACCTCTCGATCCTCGGCGCGTTCGCGGTGCTGGCCTACTACCTTGAAAAGTTTTTCGGCAAAAAGAAGACGGGCGCTCCCGCAACCGCAGCCCCGGCGGACTCCGCGTCTGACGCGGCGACACAGAGCGAAACCTCCGCAGTGGTGGCACAGAGCGAAACCTCCGCGGCGGCGGAGTGCGCTGATGCGCCCGTGTCCGATGACGCGGAGACGGCGGAGACGACTTGACCCCGTCTGCGTGACGGAAAGTAAAAAAAATTGGCCGGCGTGCTTTCTTGGCACGCCGGCCTTCGGTTTGCTCCTGCGTCAACGCTTGCGGTACTGCCGCAGCAGGCGCGCGAGCACCAGCACGGCGGCGGTCCCCAGCGCCGCGAAAAGGGTGACCGAGATGTAAAAGCGCCGCCGGAGCGATGCCGCCTCTGCTTTCAGCGCGGCGCCCGCCGCCGCAATTGGACCCGCGCCCGCGTCGAGCTTTTCCCGGATAAGCGCGTCCTCGCGAAGGCGGGAGAGCAGTTCGCGGGCGTGCGTTTTTTGCGTTTCATAGGCGCCGACAAAATCCGCGAGCGCCTCATACCCCGCGAGCGACTGCTCGCGCGCGGAAAAGTCCGTCAGCAGCGTGTCGAGCTCGCCGCGCGCCTCCGTGAGCTCGTCGCCCGAGAGCGAACCCGAGGCGGCGGCCTTTGCCAGCGCCGCGCGGCGCTTGTCAAGCGCATCTTTGGCGATGGAGACAAGGTCCTTTTGCGTCTCATAGTCGTTTTTCTCGTCCCGCACGCGCTGTGCCGCCGCGAGATAGCGCCCCCGGCTCTCGCGCAGCAGGGCGAGCGCGTCGCCGAGCTTTTCCGCCGTATCCTGCCGTTCCCGCAGCACCGCCGTCTGCCGCTGCCGCTCCTGCCAGACCCCGCGCAGCCCGAACGCGCAGGCAAAAAGTACGAGCGCGCACACGAGCAGCGGCAGCGCCGCGCGCGCTTTGGTTTGAAGCTTCATGTATCCGTCACTTCCCGTCCGTTTCACAGCGGCCCACCGCGGGTCCGCTGCTGAAATGATATGCCGGAACAACTGAAAAAAATGTCGAGCGCGGACAAGATTTTTTCATAATGCCACAAAAATGGCTTGCATTGTGGGCGCAATAAGAGTAAAATTCACCTAATACATTCCTGCAGGAGCACCCGAAAGGAAGAATTTTTCATGCCGGATCGACCAATTTTTGCCCTCAGCTACGATTTTGATAAAACGCTCTCTCCCCGCAACATGCAGGAGTACGCCTTCATCGACGACATCGGCATGACGGCGGAAGACTTCTGGGATGAGTGCAACGACTGCGTGCGCGTCAACCATATGGACGACATCCTCGCCTACATGTACGTCATGCGCAAGAAGGCACGCGGCAAATTTCTCCTGACGCGCAGGACCCTCAGCGAGCTTGGCCGCGGCGTGGAGCTGTTTCCGGGCGTCGACACCTGGTTTGCGCGTGTCAACGCCTACGCCGAGCGCAAGGGCATCAAGGCCGAGCACTACATCATCTCCTCCGGCCTCAAGGAGATCATCGAGGGCACGCCGATCGCCGGCGAATTTGAACGCATCTATGCCGCCGAATACTGCTACGACGAGGACGACATTCCCGTCTGGCCGGCAATGGCGGTGAACTATACGAGCAAGACCCAGTTCCTCTACCGCATCAACAAGGGCGTTTTCGATGTGACCGACAGCAACGGCCTCAACGAATTCATGCCCGAGGAAAAGCGCCGCGTCCCGTTCCGCAACATGGTCTACATCGGCGACGGCTACACGGACGTTCCCTGCATGCGCGTCATGCGCTCGAGCGGCGGTCACGCGATCGCCGTATTCAGCGACAACACGGACCGCATGTCGGAGCTTGTCTTGAAGGGCCGCGCGGACTATGCCGTCACGACCGACTACTCCGCCGGCAGCGACATGGAAAAGGTTGTCTTCTCGCTCATCGATCTCGCCGCGGCGGAGGACGTCACGGCGAAGCTCCACGCCGAGAGCATGGCCCTCGCGCAGAGACAGGCGGACGAAAAGCGCATTCGCGAGTGGGAAGCGCAGCGCGGCGCGGACTGCGGGGTACGCAGATGAGGGA
>JAKOSQ010000015.1 GCA_029777215.1 Bacillota bacterium | reverse complement strand
CTTCATCTGTTAGCTTCACCATGGCTGACGCAACCTATGCCGGGATCACGCCTGTTACAGGCGCCCTGGTTGTAAACGGATAAAAGGTGTTATTCATCTAAACCACTTCATCGAAACCCAAAGCGGGGCTGTGCTCAATTCGAGCCAGCCCTGCATTTTTGACAAAACTATTGAATTCTTTACTTCGAATTCGGAAGCGGCACCGGCCGCTTGTCTTCGCGTTGACTGTGATCGGCTCATCATCGTGCTTGCAATACCCGGAATGGATGATGTGAGTTCAAGTAACAGCATCCACACGACCTTCCGGACGTCCACAGGGGCGCAAGCTGTGGGAGCCCTTTATGAGTCGTTGCGGTCAACTGGAAAACCGTTACGAAACCGTCACCGTCATTAGAAACCGTCACAAATCGCTGGAAATTAAGATACAACAAGGTACAACAGCAAAAATCCTAGAAGCATTGATATTGCAGGACAATTGAACGATAAAGTACGGCAAAATACGGTAAGATAGAACACCATAAAAAGCGATTAAAGGAATCGGTAAGGATGAGGTCTCCAGTTCAAATCTGGATAACAGCTCCAAAAATCCGTTGAAAACACTATGTTTTCAACGGATTTTTTGTATATTTGCCGCTGAGTGCTCCCGCCCCGTTTCCGTTTTTTGTTCCGCGTCCGTGCCGCGTACCGCGGTTGCTTTTCGGCGCTGTATATGCTATACTGAATTATAAATTTCCACAGCATCCGGTCAAAGGAGGACCCGTCATGAAACGCAAACTGCTCTCGCTGTTTCTCGTGCTCGTGCTCGTTTCTGCGGCGCTGCCGCTGCCGGCCGCGGCAGACAATACGGGCGTGTGTTTCTCCGCCACCAACGACACGCTGCTCGACCTTTCGAGCGCCGCCGTCTATTCCGGCGGGGGTGTCTATGTGCCGAGCCGCCTGTTCTCCGCCTTCGGCATCTACTACAGCTACTTTTCCTCGAGCGCCACGGGGATGCTCTATACCAGCAGCCGGCAGATCTTCTTCGACGCGAACGCCGGCAACTGCTACGATTCGAACGGCAACTACTACTCCGCCACCGCGATCCTGCACAACGACCAGATTTACGTTCCCGTCGGCTGGACCTGCCGCTATTTCGGCCTTACATACTCCTTCATCAGCGGCATTGGCTACGGCGATATCGTCCGCGTCAAAAACGGCAGCGAGGTTTTGACCGACTCGCAGTTTCTCGACGCCGCCACCTCGCTCATGCGCAGCCGCTACAACGAATACATCGGCAGCAGCGTCACAACGCCAACCCCGGCGCCGACGCCCGCGCCGACCGCCGCTCCCGTCGAGGAGAAGGAGGAAGGCAAGTCTGGCTCGACGACGCTGTGTTTCATCGGCCTGCCCTCGTCCACGGTCCTCGACCAGCTCGGAAAACACAACTTCCACGCCTGCTTTTTCCTGACAGCCGAAGAGATCAGCGCCGAACCGAACCTTGTCCGCCGCACCTACTGCGCGGGGAACGATCTCGGCGTCTACTGCAAAAGCGACCCGGAGAGCGAATTTCCCGCCGCCGCCAAGGCCCTTTTTGAAGTCGTCCAGGTTTCACCGACGCTGATGACCTCGCCGTCCGCCGCCGCCAAGGTCTGCGCGGAATACGGCCAGAGCCACGCCTGCGCCTATTACACGCAGCAAAACGCCGTCTCCGCCGCAACCTCGAGCGCGTCGGCCGTCACCACCCAGCTCGAAAAGGCGAACGGGCACATCACGCTCACACTCGTTTCCGGCAGCGGCACGAACAAGCTCATCGCGTCCCTGCTGCAATACCTCACCACAAAAAAATTCACGGTCCTGCCGCTCCTTGAGACCGGCGTGTAAACCCGAAAATAAAGGAAGTTCGATCAATGGAAAATCTGAAGCTCAAGGCAGTCGTCCTCGCCGCCGGCAAGGGCACCCGCCTCCAGACGGACGGCAGCACGCTGCCGAAGGTCATGCGTATCGCCAACGGTGAGCCGCTGCTTGCGCATGTACTCTCCGCGCTCGATTTCATTTCGCCGGAGGACATCGTTCTCGTCGTCGGCTACAAAAAAGAGTGCGTGCTCGACGCCTTCAAAAATTATCCCTCCGCCGTTCAGACCGAGCAGCTCGGCACGGGCCACGCCGTCATGGCGGCGTTTGAAACGCTCGGCGACTTTGACGGGGACGTCCTCATCTGCTGCGGCGACATGCCGCTCATCAAAAAGGAGACCTACCGCGCGCTCGCCGAGGAACACGTCCGCGCCGGCAACGACTGCACCATTCTCACTGGCACCTCGAGCGAGGACCTGCCCTACGGCCGCGTTTTGCGCGACGCGAACGGCGTCTTCACCGGCATGGTCGAGGACAAGGACGCGACGCCGGAGCAAAAGGCCATCCGCGAGCTCAACAGCGGCGTTTATGT
>JAKOSQ010000119.1 GCA_029777215.1 Bacillota bacterium | reverse complement strand
GGTCTCGGAAAAGCACGCGGGCTTCGTCGTCAACCGCGGCGGCGCGAGCTTTGACGATGTGCAGAGACTGATGGCGCACATTCAGGAGACCGTTTTTGCGCAGACCGGCGTCCGGCTCATGCCGGAGGTCAAAATCATCAAAAACGATTGAAGCGGCCATTGTGCCGATCGCCGGAGCGCCACGGCGCTCCGAGTAAACAGCGGGGGTACAGGACTATGGAATTTCTGATCATCTCGGGACTCTCGGGCGCGGGCAAGTCGCGCGTCGCCGACATGCTGGAGGATTTGGGTTACTACTGCGTGGACAACATGCCCATCGCGCTCATCCCGAAATTCGCGCAGATCTGCATGGCGGCGAGCGAGCGCTACGAGCGCGTGGCTCTCGTGACCGACATCCGCGAGCGCGCGAGCTTTGAAGAGCTCTTCGGCGTGCTCGACAGCCTCTGGGACCTCGGCTGCGATTACCGCATCCTCTTTATGGAGGCCGATCCCGCCAACATCGTCAAGCGCTACAAGGAGACGCGCCGCCGCCACCCGCTGGCCGGTCCCGGTGTCACGATCGAGACGGCGATCGAAAACGAGATCAAGCTCCTTGCCCCTGTGCGCGAGCGCGCGGACTACATCATCAACACCTCGAACCTCACGCTCGGCATGCTCCAATCGGAGCTCTACCGCATGTTCGTCGGCGGCGACACGCGGCGCAAGCTCGTCGTGAACGTCATGTCCTTCGGTTACAAATACGGCATCCCGATCGAATCGGACCTCGTCTTCGACGTCCGCTTTCTCCCGAACCCCTATTACGTCGCGGAGCTGCGCGACAAGACCGGCCTCGACGACCCCGTCTCGGAGTTCGTCTTCCGCAGCCCGGAGGCGCAGGAGTTCATGAAAAAGCTTGAAAACCTTGTGGCCTTCCTGCTGCCGCTCTATGTGGAGGAGGGCAAGCTCGGCCTCACCATCTCCATCGGCTGCACCGGCGGGCGGCACCGCTCGGCGGCGATCGCCAAGGCCCTCGCGGACTTCATCGAGGAACAGGGCTACGCCGTGCAGTGCATCCACCGGGACATCCAGAAGTGAACGGCAGCGAGGTGACGGCATGATCTACCCGTATCCGAAAACCGAGCCCTCCGTCGTCGCGATCGGCGGCGGCACCGGGCTTTCCAATATGCTGCGCGGCCTCAAGCTCTACACCCACCGCCTGACCGCGATCGTCACGATGGCGGACGACGGCGGCGGCAGCGGGACGCTGCGCGACGAGCTCGGCATGCCCCCTCCGGGGGACGTGCGCAACTGCCTGCAGGCGCTTGCGAATACCGAGCCGACCATGGAGCAGCTGCTGGGCTACCGCTTCACGGAGGGCTGCTTAAAGGGCCAGAGTATGGGGAACCTCTTTCTCGCGGCGCTCAACGACATCTCCGGTTCGTTTTACGAGGCGATCCGCAAGATGAGCGAGGTCCTCGCGATCACGGGGCGGGTTCTGCCCGTCACGACGGAGGACGTCCGTCTCAAGGCGACCTTTGAGGACGGCACCGTCGTCATCGGCGAGTCGAAGATCGCGGAGCAGAAGAAAAAGGAGCGGCGGCGCATCCGCCGGGTCGAGCTGCTGCCGGCCCAGCCGCCCGCCCTTGGCGAGAGTCTGGACGCCATCCGGGAGGCGGAACTTCTCGTCCTCGGCCCCGGCAGTCTCTACACGAGCATTATCCCCAATCTCCTGACCGACGGCGTCGCGGACGCGATCGGCCAGTCGGACGCCCTGCGCGTCTACATCCTCAACGTCACGACCGAGGACGGCGAGACCGAAAACTACACGGCGGCGGACCACGTCCGCGCGCTTTTCACCCACGCAGGACAGAAGCTCTTTGACTACTGCATCGTCAATTCCGAGCCGCTGCCGGAGGCGATCGCCGCGCGTTACCGCGCCGAGGGCGCCTGCCAGACCGTCGTCGACGACGCGGAGCTCGAAGCCCTCGGCGTGCGCACGATCCGGGCCCCGCTGCTCGACTGCTCGCGCGGCTTCGCCCGCCACGACCCGAAAAAGCTTGCCGCCGAGATCATGCGGCTGTATCAGGAGGAGGCCCACACGAAGATCTACGGGTGAGTCCTCAGAAAGGAGCACCCCCATGTCATTTTCGTCGGACACCCGCGCGGAGCTGTGCCGCGCGCCGCTGCAAAAGCACTGCTGCGCCCTCGCGGAGGCCTACGGCATCCTGCTGTTTTGCAACCAGTTCGCCTCCGACGGCATTCGCGTCGTTACCTCCAGCCCGGAGCTTGCCGAGCGCCTGCCGCGCCTTTTTAAAAAGGCCTTCGGCTTTTTCTTTGACAGCGTTTCGGAGACGGATATCAAGGGAAAATATTCGTTTTACCTCACCGAACCCGAGCACGTCGCACAGGTCTTTTCCGCCTACGGCTACGACGCGGGCGGGACGCTCGCGCACCACATCAATCTCGGCATGCTGGAGGAAAACTGCTGCAAGGCGTCCTTTTTGCGCGGAGCCTTCCTCGCGGGCGGGAGTCTCACGGACCCGCAGAAGAGCTACCACCTCGAATTTGTCACGGACCATTACAGCGTCTCGCGAGAGCTCTTCTCGTTTTTGCTTGAGCTCGGTTTTGCGCCGAAGGACGCCGCGCGCAGCGGCAACTACATCGTCTATTTCAAGCAGTCCGAGGCGATTGAGGACTTTCTGACCCTCATCGGCGCGCCGCTCGCGGCCATGGACATCATGAACGCGAAGGTCGAAAAGGACATGCGCAATGCGGTCAACCGCCGCGTCAACTGCGACAGCGCCAACGCCGACAAGATCGTCTCCGCCGCCGCCGAACAGCTGCACGCCATCCGCCGCATCGAGGAGACGACCGGCCTCGAGGACCTGCCAGAAAAGCTCTATGAAACAGCGCTGCTGCGCATCGCGAACCCCGAAGCGAGCCTCACGGACCTCGCCGCTCTCGCAATCCCGCCGGTGTCGAAGTCCTGCATGGGCCACCGCATCAGAAAGCTCATGGAGCTCGCGGGCTGCTGAAGCTTTGAAACTTCCCGAAAGGAGACAGATCATGTCCTTTGTTCACCTGCACGTCCACTCGGAATACAGTCTCCTCGACGGAGCCTGCCGCATCGACGACATGGCACAGTGCGCCAAAGAGCTGGGCCAGAACGCCCTCGCGATCACCGACCACGGCGTCATGTACGGTGCGGTGAACTTCTATAAGGCGGCGCAGAAGGCGGGCGTGAAGCCTATCATCGGCTGCGAGGTCTATGTCGCCCCGCACGGGCGCACGGACAAGCAGTACGGCGTCGACTCGAACTATTCCCACCTCATTTTGCTCTGCAAAAATGAGACGGGCTACCACAACCTCTGCTACCTCGTGAGCTTTGCCTTCACCGAGGGCTTTTATGTGAAGCCACGCATCGACTGGCAGCTTCTGCACGAGCACGCGGAGGGACTGATCTGTCTCTCCGGCTGCGTCGCGGGCGAAATTCAGCAGAAAATTATCCACGACGACTACGCCGGGGCCAAGGCCCGGGCGCTCGAGTTGCGCGAGCTCTTCGGCGAGGACGGCTTCTATCTTGAGATGCAGGCCCACGGCATCGCGGACGAGCGTGTCGCCGCCGAGGGACTGATAAAACTCCACCGCGAGACGGGCATCCCGCTGGTGCTCACGAACGACGCCCACTACCTGCGCAAGGAGGACGCACACAATCAGGACGTCCTGCTCTGCATCCAGATGGGCAAGACCATGGGCGACCCCGACCGCATGAAATTCGAGGGCGCGGAATTCTACCTCAAGACCGAGGAGGAAATGCGCGGCCTCTTCCCGCAGTACCCGG
>JAKOSQ010000014.1 GCA_029777215.1 Bacillota bacterium | reverse complement strand
AGCGCGGCGTGCGCCCGATGGGACTCTGGTCGATGTCGATGACCTTGTCGAGAAATTCGACGCCATCGATGCCGTCGTGCCTGCCCGGATGGGTCTTGGCGCGGTTGAGCTTCGCCGCGAGGGACTTGTAGACGATCTCATTGATGAGCGAGGACTTGCCGCTGCCGGAGACGCCCGTCACGCAGGTGAAGGTGCCGAGCGGAATGGCGACGTCGATGTTTTTGAGGTTGTTTTCCCGTGCGCCGCGGATGACGAGCTCGTGGCCGTTGCCTCTCCGCCGCTCCGCCGGGACGGGAATTTTCTTTTTTCCGCTGAGGTACTGCCCCGTGATCGAGCGCTCACAGGCGCAGATGTCCTCGATGCTCCCCTGCGCGACGACCTCGCCCCCGTGCACACCCGCGCCGGGGCCGATGTCGACGATGTAGTCCGCCGCGCGCATGGTGTCCTCGTCGTGCTCGACGACAATGAGCGTGTTGCCAACGTCCCGCAGATCCTTGAGGGTTTTGATGAGCTTTTCGTTGTCCCGCTGGTGCAGACCGATGCTCGGCTCATCGAGGATATACAGCACGCCCGAGAGCGAGGAGCCGATCTGCGTGGCAAGCCGGATGCGCTGGGATTCGCCGCCCGAGAGCGTGCCCGCCGAGCGCGAGAGCGTGAGGTACTGCAGCCCGACGCTCTGCAAAAACTGCAGGCGCAGACGGATTTCCTTGAGGATGCGGTCGGCAATCATGCTGTCCCGTTCGCCGAGCTTCAAATTCTCGATGAACTTCAGCTCGTCCGTCACGGACAGGTCCGTGAAATCGCAGATGCGGATGCCGCCGACGGTCACGGCCAGCACCTCGGGCCGCAAACGCAGCCCGCCGCAGTCCGGACAGGCGTACTCGCCCATGCACTCCATAAGCTCGTTGCGCATGGCGGGGCTCTGCGTCTCGTGGTAGCGGCGCTCGATGTTTTTGGCAATGCCCTCGAAGGGCTGGTTGAGCGTCCCCTTGCCGCGCGGCTGGTCGTAGTGCAGCGTGAGCTTTTCGCCCTTGGTACCGTTGAGGATGATGTCAATGACCTCGGGCGGGAGGTTATTGATCGGCTCGGTGAGCGAGAAGTGGTATTTCTTGCTCAGAGCCTCAAAGTACATGCGGGAGATGCCGTCCGCCCGGACGTTGCCCCAGCCGGAGGCAACGATTCCGCCGTCCAGGATTGACAGCTCCCCGTTCGGCAGGATGGTCGCCGGGTCGACGCGGAGCTGGATGCCGAGGCCCGAGCAGGTCGGGCAGGCGCCGTAGGGGTTGTTGAAGGAGAACATGCGCGGCGTGAGTTCCTCGATGGAGATGCCGCAGTCCTCGCAGGCGTAGTTCTGGGAAAAGAGGATGTCGCGGTCCTCGTCCGCAATGTTGACGATCACAACGCCCCCCGCGAGCGCCGCCGCCGTCTCGACGGAATCGGTCATGCGCTGCATCGCGTCAGGCTTAACGGCGAGACGATCGACGATGATTTCGATATTGTGCTTTTTATTTTTCTCGAGCGAAATGTCTTCGCTGAGGTCGTAGAGACTGCCGTCCACGCGAACGCGGACATAGCCGCTCCGGCGGGCGTCCTCAAAAACCTTGGTGTATTCGCCCTTGCGTGCGCGGACGACCGGGGCCAGAATCTGCACGCGGGTCCCCTGCGGCAGTGCCATGATCTGGTCGATGATCTGGTCGATGGTCTGCTGGCGGATTTCCTTGCCGCACTTCGGGCAGTGGGGCACGCCGATGCGCGCCCAGAGAAGACGCAGATAGTCGTAGATCTCCGTCACCGTGCCGACGGTCGAGCGCGGGTTTTTGGAAGTCGTCTTCTGGTCGATGGAGATGGCGGGCGAGAGTCCCTCGATGGAGTCGACGTCCGGCTTGTCCATCTGGCCTAAAAACTGCCGCGCGTAGGACGACAGGGATTCGACATAGCGCCGCTGTCCCTCGGCATAGATCGTGTCGAAGGCGAGCGAGGACTTGCCGCTGCCGGAAAGGCCGGTGAAGACGACGAGGCTGTCCCGCGGAACGGTGAGGTCGATATTTTTGAGGTTGTTTTCCCGCGCGCCGCGGATAATGAGTTTGCTCTGCATTGTGTTTTTCTCCATGCGCGGTTTTCCGCGCCAACTGTATGTGGTATCCTTTGCCGTACAAAATGGCAATAAAGTATTATATCTGAAATAGATGAATATTTCAAGGTGCAGTCGCAGCATATATTTGTCCCGCTTCGGCTTTGGGCGCGGAAAATCGGGAAAAATAATTGACAAAGAAAGTGCGATGTGGTAGTATGTCAAAGCGGCCGAAACGGAGAGATGTCCGAGTGGTCGATGGTGACGGTCTTGAAAACCGTTGTGCGAAAGCACCGGGGGTTCGAATCCCTCTCTCTCCGCCATTTTAAAACGCTGAGTCGAGAGGCCCGTCAAAACAGCATAGCCAACACATTTTCGGCTTGGAGAAGTACCCAAGAGGCCGAAGGGGCTCCCCTGCTAAGGGAGTAGGGCGTGATGAGCGTCGCGAGAGTTCAAATCTCTCCTTCTCCGCCAAGGAAAAAGACCTGTCTTCGGACAGGTCTTTTTCTATATCATATCTACGCGGCGTCCGACGAATTGCTTCTATTTCGATCCCGTCCGCGCATCGTTTTCGGCGCTTTGCAGCTTGCGCCGCCCACAAGGGTTT
>JAKOSQ010000118.1 GCA_029777215.1 Bacillota bacterium | reverse complement strand
TTTCGACATATTCGTCCGTGAGGTTCAAAACAGTGGGGCGGTCGTCCGGGTGGACCACTTTTTCAGCAAAATTCCGCAGCGACTCGCGGACGGTACTGCCGGATTTTAAAATGGCAAAATCCTCGTCTGCAAGGTAGACCATGTGGTACAGACCCGTGGAAAAATCCGCTTCCATCACGGTCGCGTCTATGTATTTTAGGAGGGTAAAATACTTCATCTGCCCCATCTGCAGCGTGTCGTTCGGGTCGCTCTTCTGCGGGACCATAGAAAGCGCATCCTTGGCGTCCTCCAGATTGGGCGTCTCGGCCTGATCGGAATATTCGGCGCTCAGGCGCATGAGGATGTCCTGGACATTTTTGAGGTTTTCGAGCAGCCGCGGGGAAAAGATCCCGCACTCGCCGTTGAGGATCATATTGATGGCCTGCTCCGGCGGGAGCGCCTTTTTGTAGACACGGTCGTTCGTGAGCGCGTCGTAGCAGTCGGCAATGCCGACGACCTGCGCGCAAAGGGGGATGTTGTCGCCCTTGAGACCGTCCGGGTAGCCGCGGCCGTCCCAGCGCTCATGGTGATAGCGGCAGATGTTGTAGGCGTACTGTAGGTATTCGCGGTCGCCCATGCGGTCGAGGCCCGCGAGCATTTCGCAGCCCCGGACCGAGTGGGTCTTCATGATCTCGTATTCGTCCGGCGTCAGCCGGCCGGGTTTGTTCAAAATGGCGTCCGGTATCGCGATCTTGCCAATGTCGTGCAGCGCGGAGGCGCTGAAGATAATGGCGATCGTGCGGTCGTTGAGCAGATATTCGGGGTAACAGTGGGCGACGTCCTCGAGCAGGACCCTGGTGAAGACGCCAATACGCTGGATATGCTTGCCGGTTTCGACACTGCGATATTCAATGATGGATGAGAGCGCATTGATCATAACGGCGTTGGACTCGCGCAGCTTTCTGGACTGTTCTTCAATGAGCTCGTCCTGATAGAGCTTGTGCTGGTTGAGTTCGATGATGTTCTGGACGCGCCGGCAGACGACGTGCAGTTCGAAGGGCTTGACGATGATATCGGATGCGCCCATGTCGAAAGCGCGCATCTCGCTCTCCGCCGAATTCTCCGCCGTGATCACGATCACGGGAAATTCCGCGAGCCAGCCGTGCGCGTTGATCTCGGACATGACCTGATACCCGTCCTTTACGGGCATAATCACGTCGAGCAAAATGGCGGCGAGGCGGCTGTGGTACTGCTCGATGAGCAGCATGGCCTGTTCGCCGTTTTCCGCTTCCAGAAGATTATAGTTTTTTTCAAATGCGCCTCTGAGGATGACACGGTTGACCTCCATGTCATCCACAATGAGGATCGTGTCTCTCTGGTCAGTCATTGACCAAGCCTCCCAAAGCTGTTGATGATCTCGCAGACATCGTGATAGGTGCGGTCAATCTCCGCGCAGGACGCGCGGGCATCTTCAAATTTGTCGGCACGGATGAGGGCGACGGTGTTCGAACAGGCTTCGTAGAGCGCCGTCATGCCGAGGTTGGCTGAAACGCCCTTGAGCGTATGCGCCGCGTTGAGCGCAGCCTCCCTGTTGTTCGCCGCAAAGGCGGGCGCGATCTGGGCGAAGCTCTCGTCATTCGGGAACTTTTTCAGAAACCGCTCGTACATGTCGACGTTTCCGGAAAAGCGCTCAATGGTCTTTTCAAGGTCGAAGCCGCCGCCCTTGAGTGCTTTCATCTGTTCGTTTGTCATATAAACACGCTCCTCTCATCGGGCAGTCACCCGTAATTCATGTCTCGACGCTCTCTTCTCCGAGCCGCTCGGCTAATAGATTGAATAATTCTTCCGGGGTAACTGGTTTTTCGAGACAGCCATTCACGCCGGCGGTCCGCAGAGAATCCAGATTCCTGTCGAGGACGTCGGCCGTCATGGCAATGATGGGGGATGTGCTGTGCGTCTCCGCGGTCCAGAATACGGATCAGGCGGGCGGCGGCGAGAATTCCTGCAGGGGTTCGGGGAAGCGGAAGAGCAGGGTGAAGGTCGTGCCTCTCCCCTTTTCGCTCTCGACCCAGATCGCGCCGTTCATCATTTCGACGAGGCGCTTGACGATGGCAAGGCCAAGACTGACGTTGGCCGACTCCGGTTCCTCCGAGCGTTCCTCCTGCGCGAAGGGCTCAAAGACATAGGGCAGGAACTCTCTGGAGATGCCGTAGCCGTTGTCATGTATTTTGAAGCGGCAGTTGGCGCCGTCTCCGACGGGGGCAAAGCTCTCCATCGTGAGACGCACGCGGCCGCCGGGGGCGGTAAAGCGGATCGAGTTAAGCAAAAGCGATGTCAAAATGCGCAGCAGAGAGGCGCGGTCGGCATAGATGCGGGGCATGTGCCACTGGCTGTCGTCGATTTCGACATGGATGTGCTTTGCTTCGGCTGCGCCATGCACACCGGCGGCGACCTCCTCGATCAAAAGCGCCGTTTCAATGCTCTCCGGCAGAAATTCCGCCTCGCCGCTCTCAAGGCTGCTGAAGTCGAGCATGCTGCCGATGATGTTTTGAAGCTGCCCGGCCGAGCTTTCGATCTTCCGCAGATATTCGTGGACGCTCGCCTCGTTCTCGGCGCTGCCGGCAAGATGCGTGTAGCCGACGATGTCGTTGAGCGGGGTGCGGAGATCGTGACCGAGATTCGAGATGCACTCGATCCGCATCTCGTTGGCCTTCTCTGTGCTGCGCAGAGCGGCCTGCAGCAAACGCATCTGCTCCTTGTCTCGATTGTAGGCGGCGGTGACATCCGTCCGCAGGACGAGGATCTCCTCGCGGGTATCGTCAAGCCAGCAATAGCGCAGCTGCTTGCGGCGGCGCTCACCGTTCTGGCGGACGTAAGTAAAGGAAAAGGTGTAGCTGCTGTCCGTGCGCAGGCGGTCGAGGACGTTGTCGAGCGCAACGGACTGGCCGTAGCGTTCCTGGTCCTCTGGCGCAATCGTCCGCGTGACTGTACGGCGCAAAAGCTCATCCTCTGTGAAAGAGGCGAGCTGTTCGAGCACACAGAGCTCCCCGGTGTTGATGTTGATGGTGCGGAAGAGGCGCTGTGAAATGTCGATCATGCCAATGAAGTCGTATTCCTCGTTCGTCAGCCGCTGGATGAGGCGGTCGCCCTTGACCTTTTCGTTGCGGTCAAAAAGGCAGTAGACAGCTTCGATATTGCCCGTGTCGGGGTTCTGCGCCATAGTCGCCTGCGCTTCAACCCAGCGTGAGCGGCCGTCCTCCATTTTGCGCTGATAGGTCAGTGAAACCTCGGTCTGTCCGGTGAAATAGGCCGCCATCAGAGCGTGGCGGTTGAACTGACTGCGGAAGGCGGCGGCGTCTTTTTCCTCCGCCCCGTGCGCTGCCGCGGCCTCGAGGAAATCGTCCGCGGTCGTGAGGCTCTCGAGCACGGAGAGGCCGGAGAAAAAGTCGCATTCCTTTTCGCGGCGGTTCGTCGTCAAATCGAGACTGACCGTGCACAGGGCGCTCGACGAGACGTGCAGCAGCTTTTGCATGAGGCCGCTGTATTTTTTCGCCTCGACCCTTTGCAGCGTGATGTCCTGCATGACACCGTAGGCCCCGATGGGCTTGCCGCTGCCGTTGAAAATGGTGGAGTAGGCCGTGCGCGTACAGCGGGGCTTGTCGCTCGGATTGCGGCGATACCAGAGCTCGCAGGAGCCCTCGCGCTTGCCGGAAGCAATGTCCGCAAACATGAGGAGAAACTGCGCCCGGTATTTTTCGTCGACATGCTCGAGCAGGGAGTTCGGCACGTCCTCGATCACGCTCGGGAAGCCCGCGAGGTTGAACCCGTCATCCGGGCAGGTGCTGCGCCGGGTGTGGATATCGTATTCCCAGACGGTGAGGCTCGCGCCTCTGACGGCGAGCTGGTAACGCTGGCGGGACTCTCGGAGCTCCGCCTCCGTCTCCTTCTGGGCGGTGACGTCGGTGTAGTTTATATAGGCGATCTGGGAGCCGTCCGGCTGGTCGTAAGACTTGGCGACGGCGTGGAGCCAGATG
>JAKOSQ010000117.1 GCA_029777215.1 Bacillota bacterium | reverse complement strand
TCGAACGATACACCGCTCGAGGATTTCCATCTCGCCGACAAGCTCGGCGCGACGATCAACCTCGACGACATCACCCATATCGATTATCTCGAAAAGGCTATCGGCCACATTCCCGAAAAAATCTGCTGCCGCTACAATCCGGGCGGCAACTTTGAGATCTCCAACACGATCATGGACACCCCGGGTGACGCGAAGTATGGCTTGACTAAGCCGCAGATGTTCCAGGCCTACCGTCTGCTGAAGGAAAAGGGCGCGAAGGATTTCGGCATCCACGCCTTTCTCGCTTCCAACACGGTCACGAACGACTACTACCCGACGCTCGCGGCGGTGCTCTTCCGCCTCGCGGTCGAGCTAAAAAACGAGCTCGACGTCCACATCGGCTTTATCAACCTCTCCGGCGGCGTCGGCATTCCTTACCGTCCGGACCAGCAGGCCGCGGACATCGAAGCCATCGGCGAGCGCGTGCGCAAGGTTTACGACCAGATCCTCGTCCCCGCCGGCATGGGCGATGTCGCCATCTACACCGAGATGGGCCGCTACATGCTTGGGCCCTACGGCTGCCTTGTCACCACCGCCATCCACCAAAAGCACATTCACAAGGACTACATCGGCCTTGACGCCTGCGCCTGCAACCTCATGCGTCCCGCGATGTACGGTGCCTATCACCACATCACCGTCATGGGCAAGGAGACGTCCCCGGAGGACCATCTCTACGACATCGTCGGGGGCCTCTGCGAAAACAACGACAAGTTCGCGATCGACCGCTGGCTCCCGCGCATCGACATCGGCGACTTCGTCGTCATCCACGACACCGGCGCACACGGCCACTCGATGGGCTACAACTACAACGGCAAGCTCCGCTCCTCCGAGGTCCTTCTCTGCGAGGACGGCTCGACAAAGCTCATCCGCCGCGCGGAGACGCCGGACGACTACTTCGCAACGCTTAATTTCTGAGCACCAGCACCGCTCTGCAGCCGCTGAAGGCATGACCTTCAGCGGCTTTCCGCTTCCGTGCCGGTTTTTTCGATTGACGAGACGGAGACCTCAAAGGCTGTCCGACGTTCCGGCTCGCCGTCCACATTCTTTATGTAGCTGCGCGACTGCACGCGTCCGGTGAGCAGAAGTCTGTCGCCGACGCAGAGCAGGGAAGCCCGGCGGGCGTTTTGCCCCCACGCGATGCAGGGGAGATAGTCCGAGTGTCCGCTGGGGCGGTTCACGGCGACCAGCAGATCGCAGATCTCGCGGCCCATCGGCGTCACGCGCACGCCCGGGGCCTTGCACAGCGTCCCGCCGAGGACGACACTGTTGCGCGGCTCGTCCGCGCAGAAGGCGGCGGAGAGCGCGTAGACGAAGATCGCAAGCCGGTTGCCTACGCCGCTTTTGTTGTTGTAGGAGCGCAGCTCGCCGTCGATGCGGAGCATCGGACTGCCGTTCGGCTCGAGCGAGGAGAGCAGCTCCTCCGAGCAGATCACGTTGAGGATGTCGTCCGTGCCGGACAGGCGCGGTACGCGCAGGGGAAAGGTGTAAAAACACTTTC
>JAKOSQ010000116.1 GCA_029777215.1 Bacillota bacterium | reverse complement strand
CGCGGCGCGCAGGTGGCGGACGGGGCCTTTGGGGAAAACCTCGTCGTCGCGGGCATCGACTTCCGCGCGCTGCCGCTCGGCGCGCGCTTCGGCTGCAACGACGTCGTTTTGGAGCTCACGCAAATCGGCAAGGAGTGCCACTCCGGCTGCGCGATCTACAAGGCCATGGGCGAGTGCATCATGCCGAAGGAGGGCGTCTTCACGAAGGTGCTCCACGGAGGCACCATCTCCGTCGGCGACGAGCTGCGCGTACTGGCGTGAGCGGAGCATCGGTGCATTTTCCGCACCGATCGACGGTTTTGTGCAAAATATGCACCGATCATTTTGTCGCGCTTTTAAGCATGGCTGTTGATATTTATTATGATGGGAGATTTTATAATGAAAAAGTTTCTTGCTCTGACACTTGCGCTGTCCATGGTGCTGGCACTCTGCGCCTGCGGCAGCAAACCCGCTGAGAGCAGCGCCGCAGCAAGCGCGGAGACGTCTGCCGCGCCCGTTACCCTCAATGTCTTCGCGGCGGCCTCGATGACCGAAACGCTCAACGAAATCATCGCGCAGTACAAGACTGTCGCGCCGAACGTGACGATCACCCCGACCTATGACTCCTCAGGCACGCTCTACACTCAGATCAAGGAGGGCGCGGACTGCGACCTCTTCATCTCGGCGGCGCAAAAGCAGATGAATCAGCTCGACGGCAGCCTTAAGGCCGACACGGACAAGAACCCGGACGGCCTCGACATGATCGACACAGCCACGCGCAAAAACATCCTCGAGAACAAAGTCGTGCTGGTCGTCCCGAAGGACAACCCCGCGAATATCAAGAGCTTCAAGGACCTCGCAAACGCCAAACTGATTGCCCTCGGCAACAGCGACGTGCCGGTCGGCAGCTACTCGCTGGAGATTTTGCAGTCCCTCGGCCTCGACATCAAGGGGCTGGAGGCCGCCGGCAAGGTAAGCTACGGCTCGAACGTCAAGGAGGTCACGACGCAGGTCACTCAGGGCAGCGTCGACTGCGGCATCGTCTACGCCACCGACGCCTATTCCGCCGGTCTGACCGTCGTCGACACCGCGACAAAGGACATGTGCAAGCAGGTCGTTTACCCCGCCGCCGTCCTCAAGGCGAGCAAAAACGCCGGCGCGGCGAAGGCTTTCCTCTCCTATCTCACGACCGATGAAGCCATGAAGGTCTTTGAAAAGGTCGGCTTCACAGCCGCCACCGCGGCATAAATAAGCGACAGGGCCGCTCCTGCGGCCCTGCCATTTTGACTTTGAAAGGAGCGCCAATGGACTGGTACCCCCTCTGGAATTCTCTGCGCATCGCGGCAATCGCCACCGTTGTGATCTTCTTTCTCGGCACCTGGGCGGCGTACTATATCGCGAGACTGCCGCGACTCGCGAAGGGCGTGCTGGACGTTGTTTTGACGCTGCCGCTCGTGCTGCCGCCGACCGTCGTGGGCTATCTGCTGCTGCTGGTTTTGGGGCCGAACCACCCGCTGGGCGCGTGGTTTCTGGAGGTCTTCGGGCAAAAGCTCGTGATGCGCTGGCAGTCGGCCATCGCGGCGACGGTCGTGGTGGCATTCCCGCTCATGTACCGCACGGCGCGCGGGGCCTTCGAGAGTTTCGACGAGACGCTCGCGGACGCGGGACGCACGCTGGGTCTCAAAAACAGCACCATTTTCTGGCGCGTCCGCATGCCGGTCTGTCGGCAGGGCATCTTCGCCGGCACGGTGCTGGCCTTTGCCCGCGCGCTGGGCGAGTACGGCGCGACCTCGATGGTCGCGGGCTACACGCCGGGCCGCACCGCGACGATCTCGACGACGGTCTACCAGCTCTGGCGCACCGGCGACGACGCGGGCGCGATGACCTGGGTGCTCGTCAATATCGCCATTTCGACGGTGGTGCTGCTCGCCATTAATCTCCTCGGGAAGCGACAAAAGGAGGAGGAGGCATGCTGAGTGCGGACATCCGAAAGCGGCTCGGCAGCTTCGAGCTGAACGTCAAATTCGAGGCTGCGAACGAGACGCTGGCCCTGCTCGGCGCGTCTGGCAGCGGCAAGAGCGTGACCCTTCGCTGCCTCGCGGGCATCTTGAAACCCGACGCCGGGCGCATCTTTTTAAACGGCAGAGTTTTCTTTGACAGCGATAAAAACATCAATTTATCTCCACAGGAGAGACACATCGGCTATCTCTTTCAGCAGTACGCCCTGTTTCCAAACATGACGGTGCGGGAAAACGTCGCGGTCGCGGTGCGGGACAAAAGGCAAAGGACCGCGAAAGCGGACGCGCTGCTGCGCCGTTTTCAGCTCGCGGACGTCGCCAACCAGCGGCCGCGGCAGCTCTCCGGCGGGCAGCAGCAGCGCGCGGCACTCGCACGCATCCTCGCCACCGAGCCGGAGGCCCTGCTGCTCGACGAGCCGTTTTCGGCGCTCGACAGCTACCTCAAGGCCCAGCTCGAAGCGGAGCTGCGCGACACGCTCGATGGCTTCGGCGGCAGTGTCGTCTGGGTGACGCACGACCGAGACGAGGTCTTCCGCAACTGCGCAAAGATTTGTGTGCTTGATGCCGGAGCCTCGCAGCCGGTGGTCGCGCCGCGCGCGCTGTTCGACGACCCCGAGACCGTCTCGGCGGCAAAACTTTCGGGCTGCAAAAACGTCGTTCCGGTCTTGCCGGACGGTGAGCGCGTCCGTATTCCCTGCTGGGGCTTCGCCCTCGACTGCGGGCGCGAAACGGCGGACTTTATTGCCGTCGGACTGCGGGCGCACCACCTGCACATCTGTGCGGAAACTGCTCCGAACGCGCTCGCGTGCCGCGTCGTGCGCACGATGGACAACGTTTTTTCAACGATCGTCCTTCTGCGCCCGGTGAACGCCGCGCCGGACGCGCCGCCGCTGCGGATCGAGACGGCGCAGACGGACACGCTGCCGGCGGGGACGGTGTTTGTGAATATCTCTCCAGAGGATATTTTGTTGCTGAAAGAGTGAGCACGGGGCGACCGCAGGTTGCCCTACGCGCCGGATTGGGTGCGTAGGGGCAGTTGAGCACGGGCAGCCGCCGCTCCTACATGCATTAAGGAACCTCTGAATAATCAAAGGTTTCAAACGAGTATTGCATAAAATATCTTCGCATTCCTTTCTGGAAGCACTTTTG
>JAKOSQ010000115.1 GCA_029777215.1 Bacillota bacterium | reverse complement strand
ATATAACGCGCGCCGCAAGCGCGCTTTCGACGCGCCGACGCTCACGGAAAAACTCATTGCCTACGCACCAAATCTCGACGTCTACATCATCCCCGACCGCCCCATTTCGGGCTATCGCGAACGGAAAACAAAGCTGCCGCGCGAAAAGTTTCAGCCGGCGGATCTTGCCAAAAGTCTTGCCATTCTTGCGGGCGCGACGGGACTGGGCTTTGCGTTCAACGCGCTCGGACTGAGCGAGGAGAACATCATCACCGTCTACATTCTCGGCGTTCTCATCACCGCCGTGGTGACCTCCGCGCGCGCGTACAGCATCGTGTCCTCCCTTTTAAGCGTGCTGGTGTTTAACTTCTTTTTCACCGACCCGCGCCTGACGCTCAAGGCCTATGACGCAAGCTATCCGGCGACCTTCCTCATTATGTTTGTCGCGGCGCTCATCTCCGGCAATCTTGCCATGCGCATCAAGGAGCAGGCAAGGCTCTCAGCGCAGAACGCCTTTCGCACGAAAGTTCTTCTGGACACCAATCAGGCGCTGCAGCGCGCAAACGGGCGGGACGAGATCATCTCCGTGACGGCAAACCAGCTCAAAAAGCTTTTGAACCGCGATGTCGTCTTTTATCCCGCGCAGGATGGCGCGCTCGGCTCTCCCCTCTTTTCCCCGTGCGAGGATGGCTTCGGCGACAGCGGCTGCCGCAGTGAAAACGAACAGGCCGTCGCCGCATGGGTCTTTCAAAACAACAAGCGCGCCGGCGCGACAACCGGCACGCTCTCGAGCGCGAAATGTCTCTACCTTGCGGTGCGCATTGGGAAAAATGTATATGGCGTCGCGGGCGTTGTGATGGGCGTCTCGCCCCTCGAGCCGGGCGAGGACAGCATTCTTCTCTCTATCCTCGGCGAGTGCGCAATGGCTCTGGAAAGCGAGCAGATCGCCTCCGAGCGCGAACAGGCGGCGGTGCTCGCGAAAAACGAACAACTCCGTGCCGACCTTCTGCGCTCCATTTCGCACGATCTGCGAACGCCGCTGACATCCATTTCGGGCAACGCGGGCGTGCTTCTGGCGAGCGAGGAGGCCATCGCGCCCGAAAAGCGGCATGAACTCTACTCTTCGATCTACGACGACTCGCTCTGGCTTATCAATCTTGTGGAAAACCTGCTCGCCGTGACACGCATTGAGGACGGAAGCATGCGCCTGAAACTCCAGCCGGAGCTGATGGACGAAGTCATCACGGAGGCGCTGCGCCATGTCGACCGCAAGGGTGCGGAGCACAACATTTGTGTCACGCCGCCGGAGGGTCTGCCGCTCGCAAAAATGGACGCGCGGCTCATCGTGCAGGTGGTCGTAAACCTTGTCAACAACGCGATTAAATATACGCCGCCCGGCTCGCACATCACGCTGTCCACCCGCGTGGATGGTGGCCTTGTCGTGACCGAGGTCGCGGACGATGGGCCGGGCATACCGGACAGCGACAAGGCGCACATCTTCGATATGTTTTACACGTCCGGCACAAAAATTGTGGACAGCCGGCGCAGTCTCGGTCTTGGCCTCGCGCTGTGCAGATCGATCGTGAACGCGCACGGCGGAGAGATCAGCGCTGCGGACAATCATCCGCACGGCACTGTTTTCCGCTTCACGCTGCCGTATGAGGAGGTGTCTTTGCATGAATAAGCCGCTCATTCTGGTCGTTGAGGACGACGCCGCCGTCCGAAATCTCATCACGACCACGCTCGAAACGCAAAGCTATCGTTTTTTGACCGCGCCCAACGGGGAGACAGCCATTCTGGAGGCCGTTTCGCACAATCCGGACATTGTGCTGCTGGATCTCGGCCTGCCGGACATTGACGGCGTGGACGTCATCAAGAAAATCCGGAGTTGGTCTGCCATGCCGATCATCGTCATCAGCGCACGCAGCGAGGACACGGACAAGATCGACGCGCTCGACGCCGGCGCGGACGACTATCTCACAAAGCCGTTTTCTGTCGAGGAGCTTTTGGCTCGCCTGCGCGTAACGCTCAGACGTCTCGGTACCGCAACGTCACCGGTACAGGAGAGTGTTTTTGAAAACGGCGCGCTGAAAATCGACTACGCCGCCGGCTGCGCCTATATGGACGGTGAGGAACTGCACCTCACGCCGATCGAATACAAGCTTTTTTGTCTGCTCGCCCGCAACGTCGGCAAGGTGCTCACGCACACCTATATTACAAAGGAGATCTGGGGCAGCTCATGGGACAGCGACGTCGCCTCCCTGCGCGTTTTTATGGCGTCGCTCCGCAAGAAGATAGAAAAAAACTCCGACGCGCCGCAATATATTCAGACGCACATCGGGGTCGGATATCGGATGGTCAAATTATAAGTTGAGGGCATCGAGCGGTTTGCAAAAAAGTCTTGCAGAGTTCGTGCCCGCCGGAGCCTTTCCCCTATAAACTGAAAAGGTTGCCGCTTAAAAAAGCGGCAACCTTTTTGTCTTAGAACCAGCGACTCATGCCGCAACGCTCCGCCTTGATGGCAGGAGCATACGACCCATGCCAACACAAGGGAGACTATCCGCAAACCGCAATGAAACGGAAAGCAGACGCCTAAGGCCCAATGTTATTCCTGTTCCTCTTTCATCTTTGCAAAGCATTCGCTGCAATAAACCGGTCTGTCAGACTTCGGCTCAAAGGGAACCTTTGCTTCCTTGCCGCAGGATGCACATACGGCGGTGAAGTACTCGCGGGGACCGCGGGTAGCGTTCTTTCTGGCATCACGGCAGGGCTTGCAGCGCTGGGGCTCGTTCTGGAAGCCGCGCTCTGCATAGAACTCCTGCTCACCGGCGGTGAAAACGAATTCCTTGCCGCATTCCTTGCATACCAATGTCTTGTCTTCGAACATTTTTGAGATCCTCTCTTTGATAAAAAACTTACCCTTGTGGGCATCTATTTTGCGAACAGCTGTCGCTGTTATCGCTTGGGGAAAGGCTGCGTGCAAGCTTTCGCCTGATACGCTGGACGGCATTGTCAACAGACTTCTCCGTTTTTCCGCACGCTTCCGCGATTTCGGAATAGGATGAGCCGTTTAAATAAAGTTTGAGGATTTCGGTTTCAAACTTTGACAGACACCGTGAATAGGTTTGGATGATTTCTTCTGCGCTCTCTCTTGCCAGCACCTGTTCCTCTGGCGATCGCCGGTAGGCTTCGCCGTATGACGCCGCTGCGGATAGTTTTTCATCGGAAAGGACGTCGTCGAACGACACCATGTCGTTCAAGGGTTCGTGCTTCTTGCGTGAGGCGGTTTTAATTGCGGAGTAGATGCGGCGTTTGACGCACACCTCCGCGTAGGTTTTAAAAGTAGCGTTCAGAGACGGATCATATTCCCGTATGGCAGACAGAAGGCCAAGCATGCCTTCCTGAATGAGGTCCTCCCCGTCGCCGCCGACGAGGAAGTAAGGGCGGGAGCAGACCTTGACAAGCCGCGTATAGCGCAGCGCAAGCTGTTCCTCGGCAACTCTGTCGCCCTTGCGGGCAAGTGCGACCAAGTCGTTGTCACTCATAGTCGAATATTTTTCCATGTTTAAACACATCTGTCCTTAGACAATTCGAATTGTAGTATATATTTTACAAAAAGTCAAGCAAAATCGCTTATTTTATTTACATTGTCAGGTTTTTGCGGCCAAATCCTCGATCAGAGCGGTCAGCCGGTCGGCAACGGTGTTGGAAAGTGCATCGTCCTTTGACTCGACCATGACGCGAATGAGGGCTTCGGTGCCAGACGGACGCACGAGGATGCGGCCGCGGTCGCCCATGAGCGCGTTCTCTTTTTCGATGCCGTCCTGCAGTGCTGCGTTGCCGATGAGGGCTTTTTTGACCTCGTTGCCGCCCGCGATCGCCACATTTTTGAGAACCTGCGGATAGGTCGGGATCTCCCCGGCAAGCTCCGAGAGCTTTTTGCCGCTGCGCGAAACGGTGCGCAGAAGGCGGACCGCCGTGAGCTGGCCGTCGCCGGTGGTGGCGTAGTCGAGGAAAATGGTGTGGCCGGACTGCTCGCCGCCGAGGTTGTAGCCGCGCGCCTGCATCATCTCAAGGACGTTGCGGTCGCCGACATTCGCGCAGCACAGCTCGATTCCGCTCCAGCCGCAGAATTCGTGGAAACCGAGATTGGACATAACGGTCGCGACAATGGCGTTTTTGGAGAGCTTTCTCTCCGCCGCCATGTCCTTGCCGCAGATGGCCATGATCTTGTCACCGTCCACGAGCTGGCCGTTTTCGTCCACCGCGAGGCAGCGGTCCGCGTCGCCGTCAAAGGCGATGCCGAGATCGTAGCCGCCGGCGACGACCATGCGCGAGAGCGTCTCGATGTGGGTCGAGCCGCAGTCGGCGTTGATGTTGCAGCCGTTCGGGTGGTCCTTGATAAGCTCGAGGTCGATTGGAAAGCGGCAGAAAATGTCGTTGACCGTGCGGGTCGCGGCGCCGTTGGAGCAGTCGATCATGACCTTCAGCCGGCTGATCCCGTTCTCTGAGAGCGAAACGATGTGCTCGACGTAACGGTCGATATACTCGTTTCCGCGCGAAACGACCCTGCCAATCTCGCCGTACTGCTTTTCGGGGAGGTTGCCCTCGCTGTCGATGAGCGCTTCGATCTTGCCCTCGAGCTCGTCCGAGAGCTTGAAGCCCTGGCCGTTGAAAATTTTGATGCCGTTGTGCTCATAGGGGTTGTGTGAGGCCGAAATGACGATGCCGGCGTCCGCCTCGCAGTCCTTCGTGATGAAGGCGACGGCGGGGGTCGGGATGATGCCGAGCAGCATCACGTTCGCGCCGGCGGAGCACAGGCCCGCCGTGATCGCGGCCTCGAGCATGTCGCCCGAAATGCGCGTGTCCTTGCCGATCGTGAACAGCGGCTTGCCGTTCGGGGTGTTTTCGGCCAGCACCATGGCCGCCGCCTGTCCCACACGGAAGGCGAGATTCGCGTCGAGTCCGCTGTTGACGACGCCGCGGATGCCGTCCGTTCCAAAATATTTACCCAAAAGGTGTTCCTCCAAACTTAGATGTCGATTTGCTGCTGGCCCAGATATTCCAGGCCGAGATGGTCGTAGGTCTTCTTGGTGACGCAGCGGCCGCGCGGCGTGCGCGTCAGAAAACCCTGCTGCAGTAAGTACGGCTCGTAGACGTCCTCGAGCGTCACGGTCTCCTCGTTGATGGTCGCGGCCAGGGTCTCAAGGCCGACGGGACCGCCGCCGTAAAACTCGATGATGCTGCGGAGCATGCGCCGGTCGAGAGAGTCAAGGCCGCATTTGTCGACCTCGAGCTTTGTCAGTGCTTCGCCCGCGACGGCTTTCGTCACAACGCCGTCCGCCGTCACCTGCGCAAAATCGCGCACGCGGCGCAGGAGGCGGTTTGCGATACGCGGGGTCCCCCTGCTGCGGCAGGCGATCTCCCGCGCGCCGGCGGGCTCGATCTCGATGTTGAGGATCTGCGCGCTGCGCTCGATGATGAGCTGCAGTTCCTCCGGCGTGTAGAGCTCGAGCCGGAGCGTGACGCCAAAGCGGTCGCGCAGCGGGGCCGTGAGCTGACCGGAGCGGGTGGTCGCGCCGATGAGCGTAAATCGCGGCAGGTCGAGGCGGATGGAGTTTGCCGACGGACCCTTGCCTATGATGATGTCGATGGCGTAGTCCTCCATCGCTGGGTAGAGGATTTCCTCGACCGAGCGGTTGAGACGGTGGATCTCATCGACAAAGAGAATGTCGTTTTCCTGCAGATTTGTCAGCAGCGCCGCGAGGTCGCCGGGCTTTTCGATGGTCGGGCCGGAGGTGATGCGCATATTGACGCCCATCTCGTTGGCGATGATGCCCGCGAGCGTCGTCTTGCCGAGGCCCGGAGGGCCGTGGAGCAGGACGTGGTCCAGCGGCTCGTTTCGCATTTTCGCGGCCTTGATGAAGACACTCAGGTTCTCCTTGGCCTTTTTCTGGCCGATGTATTCGTCCAGCGTCCGCGGACGCAGCGAGCCTTCGTTCTGATCCTCTGGCAGCATGGCGGACGAGGTGATGACGTCCTCGTCGGTATCGCCGGAATAGCTGATTGACATATGCTCCCCCTTTCCCGGGTGGTATGGATGATGACGCGCCTCAGCGGATCATCTGCTTGAGCGCCTGCCGGATGATCTCCTCGAGCGGCAGGCTGTCCGTATCAATTTTTTTAAGTACCGGTGTGATCTCGGCATTGGAGTAACCGAGCACGACGAGGGCAGACGCGGCATCCGAAACCTTCGAGACGCCGGTCGGTGCGCCGGGTGCGGCGGCGGGGCCGCCGAAGTCGACCGTGCCGGCCTCCTTAAGCATTTTGTCCTTAAGCTCGAGCAAGATGCGCTGGGCAATCTTTTTGCCGATGCCGGGGACAACGGTGAGCGCCTTTTCGTCCCCGCTGATGACGGCCATCGCCAGCGCCTCCGGCGTCACGGAGGAGAGCACCGCGAGCGCCGCCTTCGGCCCGACACCCGAGACGCCCAGCAGCATTTCAAAGCTGCGCTTCTCGCGCTTGTCGAAAAAGCCGAAGAGCTCGAAGGCGTCCTCCCGGACGGACTCGTAGACGTATAAAACGGCGTTCTCGCCAATTTTTAGATGAGAGATGGTATTCGCGGTCGCGTTGAGCGCAAAACCAATGCCGGCGCACTCGACCGCCACAAGGCCCGGCTCAATGTCCGTGATCTTTCCGTTTATGTGGTGGAACATGGGTCGTCCCCTCCGTTTTTGTAGATGAGTGAGGTCGTGCTGCGGGCGTGGCAAATGGCGAGCGCGAGGGCATCCGCCGCATCGTCCGGCTTTGGGGGCGACTTCATATTGAGGATGCTCGTGACCATGTAAATGACCTGCTTTTTTTCCGCGAGCCCGTAGCCCACGACCGCCTGCTTTACCTGCATCGGCGTGTATTCAAAGATCTGCACGCCGGCCTTGTAGCACGCGAGCAGGAGCACTCCCCTGCCGTGTGCAACCGAGATGCCGGTGGTAATGTTCTTTTTGAAAAACAGCTCTTCAACCGATACGACGTCCGGCGAGAAAGTGGAGATGAGCTCCTGCGTGTCGTCGTAGATGCGGTCAAGGCGGCTCGAAAGGCTCGTATGCGCGGGGGTCTCGATGACGCCGGTGCTCACGAGCTTCAATCTGTTCTTTTCGCTGTCGATAACGCCGAAACCGACCGTTGCGATCCCGGGGTCGATTCCCATGATCCGCATAGCACCCTCCGCGCACAAAATTTCATATTAGTTTATCACAGAACGACGCGGTATTCAATCATTTTCTCTCGGGCGGGCCTTTTGTCAAAAAACAAGGAGACGGCGCCGCCCACTCTCAAGGGCGACGCCGCTGAACAGGAACCCTGTTGAATTTTTCGTTTACTGTGCCCGCGGATGCGCCTTGTTGTAGACATCCTTGAGCTGCTTTTTGACAAGCTGGGAGTAGACCTGCGTGGAGGAGATGTCGGCGTGGCCGAGCATTTCCTGAATGGAGCGGAGGTCCGCGCCGTTTTCGAGCAGGTGCGCCGCGAAAGAGTGGCGCAGGGTGTGCGGCGTAATGTCCTTGTCGATCTTCGCCTTGGCCTGATAGGTCTTTATGATCTTCCAGAAGCCCTGGCGGGACATGCGCTCGCCGCTGACATTGACAAAAAGTGACTTTTCATCCGGGACAGCAATCATCTGCGGACGGATGAACTCTATGTATTCCGAAAGGGCGCGGATCGCGGCGGGATAAAGCGGAATGACGCGTTCCTTATCGTGGCTCTTGCAGCGGATAACGCCGGCGGGCAGGTTCACGTCCGTAACGTCGAGGTTGATAAGCTCGCTGACGCGGATGCCGGTGGCGTAAAGCAGCTCGAGCATGGCGCGGTCGCGGTAGCCCTTGAGGTCCGTGCACTCCGGCTGCTGCAAAAGGAGGTCGACCTCCTCGCCCGTGAGAATCTGCGGAAGCTTCTGCTGCGCCTTCTCCGCGACGAGGCCCATTGCCGGATTTTCCGCAACAATGCCCTGCGAGAGGAGATATTTGTAGAAGTTTTTGATCGAGGCAATGCTGCGCGCAATCGTCGGAATGGACTTGCCCTGAGATTTCATCCAGCCAGTGTATTCCGCTAGCTCGTCGCCGGTTGCGGTTTCAAGGGTCTCGTCCGTGTGGGACTCGATATATTCGGTGAGCTGGCGGATGTCCCGCAGGTAGGACACGAGGGTGTTATCGGATGCCTTTTTTTCATACTGAAGATAGTATGCGTATTTCTCAAAACATACTGCGTTCGTCACGATAACTTCCTCCTTTCGATAGCTTTAGTGGAGCAGGGACAGAAACTTGGGGGTGAGATAGGTGTTTGCGGCGGTCCCGAGGAGCAGCAGCGCCGCGCACAGAGCCGCGTGCGCCAGCCGATGCGGCGGTGCGGGCCGGTGCTCGCCGCGCAAACTTGAGAGCAGCCGCGAGGCGTTTTTCAAACTGTCTTCCGAGATCAGCAGAAAGCAAAAGAGCGAAACGGCTGCCGGCAGACAGAGCTTCACGGCGGCCTGCGCAGGACCAAAGGACGCATCCTGCGCGAAAAGGTACTCGGCCTGTACGCTCAGCGTCCAGCCCTTCGCCGCGCAGAGCAGCGGCAGGGCCGCCGCGCCGCAGTAGCTCGTTCCGAAGAGGAACGCGGCGAGCGGATACTTGGAGCAGATGAGGAAGCTCTCAAAAAAGCTCTCCCCGTCCCCCGGAAGATCGCTGAGCAGCGCCGGCGGCTGCCGGCTGTTTCCGAAGACGCTGCCCGTCAGACAGCCAAGCAGCAGGATGAGCGCGAGCAGCAGTGTGCGTTTACCGCCGTCGTCCTCCGACCTGCGAAAAGGTCTACGAATGGTTTTTTTGCGTCGCATCAAGTGCATCAGCCCTCCCATCAGACAGCGGGAGCGATGCAAATAATACTGCAATTTACATAACACTCAACGTTGTCAATATAATACAAGCTCGGTCTGTATTCAAGTCTTTCTTTGAAATTAATCGATTTTTGTGAATTATGACGAGGTATTATGTTAACAGTATTATGTTAACTCGCATAACCTCGCCCCATGCAATACCCCGAACCGCCTCATTTATCGGCAATATATAGGCGTGTTTTCTGTAATCATAACTATATATAGGTTATCAAGTTTTACTTATGTAAACTTTTGTCTTTTGATTACTATTTGTAATCATCTTTTCCGCAAACGCGATTTTTGCGTCTTTTTGTGCAATCTGAGCACACCGCCAAAACAGCCGCCCGCAACCGAAGCGATCATTTCCCGCACGATCATCTGCGGTCCCCCGCCCTCGCTGCGGAAAAACAGCGTGCAGAGCAGCAGCAGCGCGATGTAGGCCAGTGCAGTCACGACTCCCGCCGTGACCACGCCGCCCTGCTGTTTTCCGGCGCAGCGGTACGCGCCGCACGAGCAGCCCAGCAGCACGGAAAGCAGCACAAAATCATCGAGCAGCGCGGCTGGGGCCTTCCCCTTCGCCAGCAGCGCGGAAAACAAAAGCAGCAGGGCGAGCGTGACCGCCATCGCGAACGCAGCCCCACGCGTCGCCTCCTGCGCAAGCATGCCCTCCCCTGTCTGGGCTGCGCGGCGCTTTCCTTTTTTCATAATCAAACCTCCCGTCAAAAAGTCCCCGGCCAAACAAGCCTGCTAAAGCTTATTCGGCCGGGGCCAAAACATGACGGTATAAAAAATCACCGCCCCCGGATGGGGACGGTGAGGGAACTGCCTTATTTGCTCTTTTCGCTGCTTTCCTTGCTCTTTTCCTTGCCGCCGCGGTCGGAGATCGCCCACTTGGCGACCTGGATGCGGACGCGGTCCTCGCCGGTCTCAAAGGTGATGTTGTCGCCGGAGATGCTGACGATCTTGCCGCAGATGCCGCCGATGGTGACGATGTCATCGCCATTTTTGAGGCCGCTGCGCATCTCCTCCACTTTCTTTTTGCGCTTGTTTTCCGGACGGATCATCAGGAAATAGAAGATCGCAAACAGAATGACCATGGAGATGATGAACTGGATCATACCGGCGGAGCTGGATGTCGCGGTCGGGGTAGCTGTCGTCGTGGTTCCGGCGGCAAAGGCGCCGCCCGCAAAAGTCATGCACGCGGCGGCGGCAACGCCTGCCGTACGCGCGAGTTTTTTCGCTGTCGTAAATCTCATGAACAATTCCTCCTCGAAAGATGATTTCATTATATATGGCAAAGTAGTCGTTTGCAAGTCTTTTATCGCGCCCGTCAAATCCGTTTGTCCAGCGCGCCGGAATAGCGCGCGCGGAAGGCGGCGAAAGTCCCCGCGTCAAGCTCATCGCGGATGCGCTCCATGAGGTGATTGTAGAACCAGAGATTGTGGACGACGCCGCAGCGCAGGCCCAGAATTTCCCCTGAGTGCAGCAGGTGGCGAACGTAGGCGCGCGAATAATGTTGACACACCGGGCAGCCGCACCCCTCCTCGACAGGGTGCTCGTCCTCCGCGTACTTGGCGTTGTTGAGGTTCATAATGCCATTCCATGTGAAAAAGTGGCCGTGCCGGCCGTCCCGCGCGGGCATCACGCAGTCGAAGAAGTCCACTCCGCGCGCGACGCTCTCAATGATGTTCGTCGGCGTGCCGACGCCCATGAGGTAGCGGGGCTTGTCCTTCGGCATGTATGCCTCGACCGCCTCGATCGTGTCATACATCTCCTGATGGCTCTCCCCCACCGCAAGACCGCCGATGGCGTAGCCCGGCAGGTCGAGCGCCGCAATCTGCTCCATGTGGCGGATGCGCAGGTCGGCGTAGGTCGCACCCTGATTGATGCCGAAGAGCATCTGGCCGGGGTTCACCGCGCCGTCCTCGGCGTTGCAGGCCTCGAGCGCCGCCTTGCAGCGGACGAGCCAGCGGTAGGTGCGCTCGGCGGAAGCCTCCGCGTACTCATAAGGCGCGGGCAGCTTCACGCACTCGTCGAAGGCCATCGCCACGTCCGAGCCGAGGTTCGACTGGATGCGCATGCTCTCCTCCGGCCCCATGAAGATTTTACGTCCGTTGAGGTAGGAATGAAAGGTGACGCCCTCCTCCTTGATCTGCCGCAGCTCCGCGAGGGAGAAAACCTGAAAGCCGCCGCTGTCCGTGAGGATGGGGCCGTCCCAGTCCATGAACTTGTGCAGGCCGCCCATGCGTTTGACGAGCTCGTCGCCCGGGCGTTCATAGAGATGGTAGGTGTTTGAAAGCTCGATCTGAGTGCCAAGAGAGCGCAGCTCGTGCGCCGCGACGCCGCCCTTGATCGCACCCTGCGTGCCGACGTTCATGAACACCGGCGTCTGGGCGGTGCCGTGCGGGCAGGTGAACTCACCCCGGCGCGCGCGGTCCTCGGTTTTTAAAACGGTAAACAATCGTATTCTCCTGTCGTTGGTTTGTTAGGAAATGAACATCGCGTCGCCGAACGAGAAAAAGCGGTAGCGCTCGCGCACGGCCTCCTCGTAGGCGGCGAGGACGTGCTCCCGGCCCGCAAAGGCGGACACCAGCATGATGAGCGTCGACTCCGGCAGATGAAAGTTCGTCACAAGCGCGTCCATGCACTTGAAGCGGTAGCCCGGGAAGATGAAGATGTCCGTCCAGCCGGACTTGGGATCGAGCGTGCCGTCTTCATTCGCGAAGCTCTCGATCGTGCGGCAGGACGTCGTGCCAACGCAGACGACCCGGCCGCCGGCCTTTTTCGTCTCGGTGACGATCTTCGCCGTCTCGTCCGGGACGATGCAGTATTCCGAGTGCATCTCATGTTCCTCAATGTTGTCCGCCTTGACCGGGCGGAAGGTGCCGAGGCCGACGTGCAGCGTGAGGTAGCAGACCTTCACGCCCATCGCGGCGATCTTCTCAAGCAGCTCAGGCGTGAAGTGCAGGCCCGCCGTCGGCGCAGCGGCGGAACCGACCTCGCGGCTGTAGACCGTCTGGTAGCGCTCCTGATCCTCGAGCTCCGTCTTGATATAGGGCGGCAGCGGCATCTTGCCAAGGCGCTCCAAAACCTCGAGGAAAATGCCCTCGTAGTGGAATTTGATGAGCTTGTTGCCGTCCTCGATCGCGTCGACGACGGTGGCGGTCAGCTCGCCCTCGCCGAAGGAGAGCTTCGTGCCCGGCTGGGTCTTGCGGCCCGGACGGGTCAGGCACTCCCAGACGCCCTCGCCCCGGTCGCGCAGCAGCAGAACCTCGACCGCGCCGCCGGTCTCGCGCCGGCCGATGAGGCGCGCGGGCAGCACCCGCGAGTCGTTTAAAACAAGGCAGTCGCCGGGCCGCAGATACTCGGGCAGATCGAAAAAGTGGCGGTGCTCGACCGCGCCGGTGATCCTGTCGAGGTGCATGAGCCGGGAGCCGTCCCGCCGCTCGAGCGGCGTCTGGGCGATCAGCTCCTCGGGGAGGTCGTAGTTGAAATCGGATGTCTTCATGTTTTGCGTTTTGCTCCAATCAAAGAAAGTGCGGGCCGGCTGGCCCTTATAAAAACGCAGCGGGAGCGGAAGTCCCCGTTTCCGGGGCCGTCCCGCTCGCGCTCAGGCGTTTCGTTTTTCAGTCGAGGGTGGAAATGCTTGTGCCGGTGAAGTAGAACTGCAGGATCTGCGTGTAGCTCATGCCGTGGAAGTGGGCCATGGAGTAGGCCCCCCACTGGCTCATACCGACGTTGTGTCCCCAGCCGCCGCCGGAGAAGACGAAGCTGTCCTCCGCCTGCGTGACCGTGTAGTGAATGCTCGGCAGGCCAAGCGCGGTGCAGCAGGCGGATTTGCTGAGCGTGCCGGAAGTGCCGTTTTCGTCTGACATGACGAGCTTGATAACATTGTTCGTGTCCGAATAGTAAACCTGGATGTCGGTGATCGGGCCGCCGGTGTAGCCGGAGAGCTTCGAGGCGAGCGCAGCCCCAGAGAGCGTGTAGCTCCAGCTCTTGTGGCTGTTCATCGACGCGGGAACGTCCTCCTCGTAGGGGTCGTTTACGCCGCGCAGATAGGGAAGCGCCGCCGTGAAGACGTTTTCGCAGTCCTCGGTCCCGCCGCCGTCCGATGAGAAGTAGAAGGT
>JAKOSQ010000114.1 GCA_029777215.1 Bacillota bacterium | reverse complement strand
CTTGTGCGCCGGCACAGGCAGGTGAAAAACAGCCTCCACTGATCCTGGATGTCCTCTGGCGGGAGGATAGAGCCCGCGCACGGACAGGCTATGCCGCCACCAACCTCTCCCTCATTCGCAAGACCGCGGTCAACCTCCTGAAGCTATTGCAGCCGGAATTCCCCAAAATGAGCGTCCCCCGGCTCATGAAAAAAGCGGCCCGCCGGCCCGAATTTCTCTATAAGTTGCTCTCTAACCTATTACGCGCGTAAGCCCTGGCGGCGCGGCAGTGCTGCGCCGTGGTCGTTTTGTTCACCAGTATCGCATTTAGAAGGTGAGCAACTGTCTCGGGGTCGGTCGTCATTTTTCCAGCACCCACTCGAGCGGGAAGCGGGCGAATTCGATCTGCGCGGCGGCGTCGCGCTCTCCGCATTCGTAGAGGATGCCGATGCGGCTGTCCTTGAGCACGGTCATGCAGGAATACGCCGAGAGGCGCGGGTCGAGCAGCTTGCCGTCGCTCCAGGATTTGCCGTCGTCGGCGCTCGCGCGGATGGTCATGGCGACACGCTTGCGGGCGTCGCCGGGGTTGGAAAAAAGCAGCACGCCTTTCGGGTGGCGGATGAGGCTGGCCATGCACGTCGGGTCGGGCAGCGCTAGCCACGGCTCGCTCCATTGGCCCTCCATCACGCGGCCTTTCCAATCCCACCGTGCCCACGCGCGCTGACCGGCGCGCGCTTCGTTGCGCATGGAAAGCAGCAGCGCGCCGTCGCCCAGTTCGGCGATCTGCGCCTCGCTCGTCGGCGGTTTCGCGGGGATGGCCGCAGGCGAAATTTTCCACGTCGCGCCGCGGTCGGTGCTCGCGATGAAGCACGAATGCGGCACGTTGTCGGCACCCTTGAATTGCGCGGGGAAAACGAGCGTGCCGTCGCGGAGCTGGATGCCGTTGCCGGGGCCGTTGAAGCAGAGCCGCCACGCGGGGTCCTTGACCTGCGGGATAATGCTCACGGGCTTCGACCATGTCGCGCCGTCGTCGGTGCTTTTCGCGATGACGAACTGGCCGGTCTCCTCCGGCGACATGCCCGGGCCACTGCCGTTCCAGGCCCGCGCGCCTTTGCTCCACAGCGCGGCGACGAAGATCGCGCCGGTTTTTTGATCGACGAGGATCGCCGGGTCGCCGACGCCGTTCCCGCGCGAGCCGGGCTCGTTTGCGTCGTAGTCCAGGATCGTCTGCATCGGCCCCCACGTCTCGCCGGCGTCGGTCGAGCGCATGAGACCCACGTCAATGTTCGCGGGCAAATCGCCTGAACCGCCGTGGCGGATGTCGAAGACGGCGAGCAACGTGCCCCTGGCCGAAGTCGCGAGGCCGGGGATGCGGTAGCTCTTCACGCCGTCGTCGCCCTGCTTGCGGAGGACTTTGCGGAAAAGCGGATCGGTTTCGGCGGCGCCGGCCATGCTGGCGCACACGAGGAGGAGAGCGAAATGATGGAGGAAGGTTTTCATTTGATCCAATCGAAGAAGCCGAGCGTTTCGAGATCCGCGCGGAGCGTTTTGACCTGCTCAGTGTCGAGCGGGCCGTT
>JAKOSQ010000113.1 GCA_029777215.1 Bacillota bacterium | reverse complement strand
TGACTATCAAAACAGCCCCTTTGGACTTGTTTCCACGAAGCGATATTTTCATGTTTTTCGCCTGGTGGGTTTCACACCCATGTGTGCTAAAACCCTTGATATATAAGGGTTTTCAGCTCTCTCAATCTTTTGCCCGTGACATCAATACGACCGTCTCAACGTGCTCTGTGTGAGGGAACATGTCCACGGGGCGGGCGCGGAGGACGTGCCAGCCGCGCTTCTTGAGGAAGCTCAGGTCGCGCGCAAGCGTTTCCGGGTTGCAGGAGACGTAAACCGCGCGCTTCGGCGCGGCTCTGTCAAGGCTTGCGAGGAACTGTTCACTCGCGCCCTCGCGCGGGGGGTCGAGGAAGACGACGTCAAAGCGCTCGCCGGCGTTTGCCGCGCCCTCAAGCGCCTCGCCCGCGTCGCCGCAGGCGAAGACCGCGTTTTCGATCCCGTTCATGCGCGCGTTGTGCCGCGCGTTTCGGACGGCGTCCGCCGAGAGCTCCACGCTCGCGACGCTTTTGGCCTTTTTCGCCGCCGTGAGCGCGATCGTGCCGATGCCGCAGTAGGCGTCGAGCACCGTCTCTTTGCCCGTGAGGCCCGCGTACTCGAGCGCGAGCGCGTAGAGCTTTTCCGTCTGCACCGGGTTCACCTGATAAAACGCGCGGGTCGAGATCTGAAAGCGGCTGCCGCACAGCTCGTCCGTCAGAAAGCCCTTACCGAACAGGACCTTTTCCGTGTCGCCCAAAACGGCGCTCGTCTTGCGGGTGTTGATGTTCTGCACGACGGTGACGATGTCCGGGCAGGCCTTCGTGACCGCCTTCGTGAAGTCGCGGCTGCCGGGGAAGACGGCCTCCGCCGTCACGACCGCGAGGGAGATCTCCCCCGTTTTCACGCCGCGCCGCGCGACCATGTGGCGCAAAAGGCCGGCCTCGCGGTCCTCGTCCCACGCCGGGAGGTGACAATTCGCCGCCGCTTCGGCGGCCTTTTGCAAAACCTCTGTGAGCCGGGCGTCCTGCAGCAGGCAGTCCGTGACCGGGACAAGGCGGTGGCTCCCGGCGGCATAGATGCCCGATGCAAAGCGGCGGCTGTGCGGCAGGGGGGCAAAGCTCAAAATGGCCTTGTTGCGGTAGTGGTACGGCGTTTCCATGCCGATGATCGGCTCTGTGACGCAAAAGGGCGTCAGCAGCTCGTCGACGCGCGCCTGCTTTTGCAGAAGCTGCGTTTCATAGGGTGTCGCGAGCAGCGAGCAGCCGCCGCAGCCCTGTGCGGCGTAGAGACAGTTTTCCATGGTGTTTCCTTTCAGCCGAGATAGCCGATGAGCAGCTTCAAAACGTTTTTTGCGCCCTCGCGGTGGGAGCGCTCATAGCCGTGCGAGGCGTAGACGCCCGCGCCGATGAGCCCGTGGCGCACGTCCGCGCCCGCCGAGAGCGTCGCCTCAACGTCCGAGCCGTAGTGCGGATAGACGTCCACGGCGTAGTCCGCGCCGACGCGGCGGGCTGCCTCGATGAGACCCTTCACGACCTCATAGCTGTAGGGCCCGCGGCTGTCCTTGGCGCAGATCGACACCTGCTTTTCCGTGCAGGACAGGTCCTCGCCGACACAGCCCATGTCCACCGAAATCGCCTCAGTCACGCCTGCGGGAACGGAGGCGCAGCCGCCGTGGCCGACCTCCTCGTAGACGGTCACGTGGACCCAGAGCCGGCGCGCGGGGACGACGCCCTGTTCCTTTAAATACTTCGCATAACCGAGCAGGATCGCGACGCTGAGCTTGTCGTCCAGAAAGCGGCTTTTGATGTAGCCGGAGCGCGTGACCCGCGCGCGCGGCTCAAAGCAGACGATGTCGCCGACCGAGATGCCGAGTGCCCGGACGTCGTCGGCCTTTTTGACGTCCTCGTCGAGGACGACCTCCATGCCGTCGAAGGCGCGGGCCTTTTCGTGGTAGCTGCCGTTGACGTGTACCGAGGCGTCTTTGAGCTGAAAGCTGCCCTCAAAGGCACCGGAGAATTTTGTCACGACGCGGACGTTTTCGGCCTCCGCGTTGTTCGGCTCGAGCCCGCCGAGCGGGGACAGGCGCAGCCGGCCGCTGTCGCTGATTTTGCAGACCATGCCGCCGAGCGTGTCGACGTGGGACTCGAGCAGCACGCCGTCATCCTCCCGCTCGCCGCCGAGACAGACCAGCACGCCGCCCTTGACCGTCCGCTGCGGGACGTAGCCGAGCGCGGTAAATTCGCGCTGGACAAAGTCCGCGGCGTTCTCGGTGTAGCCCGTGGGGCTGTCGATCGCGAGCAGCGCGAGCAGGGTATCGGTGATGTAGTCTGTATAAGCTTCAAATTCCGCTTCCGTCATTATTTTTCTTCTTTCTCAGATGATTCCGCCGCGTTGTGCAGCGCTTCGGCTATATTGTACCAGTGTTGGACGGTGTTCTCAAGCCGAAAATAGTGGACAAGGTAAAAACCCAGCCAAATGAGCATCCCCAGCGCAAGAAGCAACACCCCGGCGCTCGCGGTATAGAGCCACGCGCCGAGCGCGAAGAGAAAGCCCGCCGCCGTGAGCATGGTCACGAGCAGGTGGACGAGCCGCTCGTGCTGCAGCCACGCGAGCTTTTTTTCGTGCCAGGCGAGCAGGGCGGCGGGGTCGTCCCCCGCCGCCAGACGTTCGTCTATGTACTTCTCGTGCGCGCGGCACCACGCGATCATGTTAACGCCGTTTGCAAGGTTCCGGTTATTCATGGAGACGCCTTCTTTATTTCTTTTTCTTTTTCACTGCGCCCTCGATGGCGTCGAGCGCGGCGGAGAGCACGCCCGCGACCGGCCAGATGATCCAGCTCCGGCCCCAGTCGGACGTAATGAAGCTATAGGCGAGGAAGGCCGCCGTGACGCACGGCCAGTAGACGGCCTGCAAAACGCTTTTGGAGGCCCGTTCCTTTTTTCGGCTTGTGTAGTCGCCCTCCTGCAGGAGCTGGTCGAAGCTCGCGGTCCGCTCTCCGGCAAGAACAAGCAAAACGGTTCCCAGCCCGATGCAGCACAGCAGCAGCCCGACGCCGACAGCGCTCAGAAAATCGTCGTTCGGGAGGATGGAGCAGAGAAACAGCGGAACGACCGAGAGGATGCATAAAACGACGCCGAGGATGTTGTATTTCGCAGCGGTCGGGGCGAAGCGGCTTTGCCGCTCGCGGACCATGCCGGTGACGCCGTATTCGGTTTCAAAGCACTCGCTTTCGAGGTGCGCAAAGCGCTTCATCTGCTCGTCACAACTGATGAAAATGGCGACCGCGCCCGCAATCAGTCCGAAGAGGACGCACAGACCGATCAGCGCGGCGCTGTCCTCCGACAGCGCGAGGCGGCCCACTTCAGCGGCGGCGGAGAGCAGGACAAGGCAGACCGGAGAGACGATGCAGAGGAACACGGCCCACGCGGTCGGCTTTGCGGTTTTCTCCTTCGCGGCGAGATAGGCGTTGGCCTCCTCAAGCGAGACGCGCCGGACGGGCGGCTGCGTTTCCTCGTCGTCTTTTGTATATTCCGGTTCCCCGAGCTCGTCTTTTACAAGGTAGTCAGTCGTGACGCCGAAGGCGCGGGACATCTGCAAAATTCGGTCGAGGTCGGGCACGGACTGCGCACCCTCCCATTTGGAAACGGCCTGCCGCGAGACGCCGAGCTTTTCAGCGAGCTCCTCCTGCGACCAGCCGCTTTTCTTGCGGAGTGAGACGATTTTGTCAGCTAAAATCATGGCGTTATCATCCTTTCCGGCCCCTCGCTCCGCTTTTTGCGGTGGGGAGCCTTACGGGAAAAAGCATAGCAATTTCAGCGCTTGCAGGCCAGAAAGCGGCCCTGTCAATTTCGCAACCGGCGGTTGCAAAGCGCCTTCTTGCGCGCAATTTAGCCCTGCGCGCCATCGCGCGGCACGACGATGCAGTCGTAGCGAATGGACTTGCCCTCGAGCGAGTAAGCTGGCTTTTGGCCCGCGAGATACGGCCCCTTGAGCGGGCGCTTGACGACGATCCGCAGGGGCCGGGCCGCGAGGGCCGCGTTTAAAAGCGCCTCCTCGTCCGCGCACGGACGCTCGAGCTGCTGCAGAAGCTGAAATTTCTTTTTGATGAGCGCGCTTTTCTGCCGCGCGGGAAACATCGGGTCGAGGACGATCACATCCGGAGGTGTTTCCAGCGCCGGCAGCGCCGCCACGCTGTCCTCGGCAAAGAGCGTCATCCGTTCACTGATCGGTGCGAGTGCGGGGTCTTCCAGCGAGCGGCGCAGCGCGTCGCCCAAAAGCAGCGCGATCACACGATCACGCTCGTATAGCCGGACGTCGAAGCCCGCCGCCGCGAGCAGAAAGGCGTCCTCGCCGAGCCCCGCCGTCGCGTCGACCGCCGTGAGCGGGCCGGGGACGTTTTTGAGCTTTGCGGCCTTCACCAGCAGCTCGCCGTTGAGCTTGTTCGGGATGGTGCGCGGCAGCAGCTTTTGAAAATCCCCGCGCAGAAGCTGTCCGTTTCCCATTAGCGCGAGCCCGCCGCCGTCGAGCAGCAGGACGGGGCTGTCCTCCGCCTCCGGCTCACCGGATACGACGCGCACGCCCGCCTGCGCCTCGGCCCACTCGCGCGCCGCGCACGATGCGTCCGCCCGCGCAAAAACAACGGTCTCCGCCGCGTCGCCGTGTTTGTTCATACCTGTTTTCTGCCTTTCTTTTTTGCATCCCCCGCAGAAGCTTCTCTCGCTGCGCATCAAGGCTATACCCATCCACCTGCATAGAAGTGGAAACTCGGGTATATATGTAACACCGCTTGGCTTTCATTTTTTTCTTCACTTGACGACAACTGGCATGTTTTGTCATGTCACAACACGAGGATAGCATGACTTGGATTGCTCTGTCAAGCGTATTGCTCCCCTTTCAGCTTCCACAACACCCTTTGAATTTGCAGCCGTGGCAATTTGGTTGGGATTGACACCAATCCTGCCCAAGCTATGGAGCACGTTAATAAATATGTTGATACAATTGATAATCCTTTGCGAAAGGCATAGACTGTATCTAAGATTTTTGTGTTTTTGAATGGAGCGGGCGGGCATGGAGCGTTTCACGCGGGAGATTGCGCAGGCGGGCTGCGGGCAGAGCAAGATGCTGTTTCGCATTCCGCGAGACAAGGAAGCCGATTTCTCGCTGCTGCACCGCATCATCGCCTCCAACCGCACCGCAAGGACCAACTGTAAAGCCTTTTGGAGGACTCAGCCATGACACCCTCGGAGATATTCCATCAGATAGAACAACATTTGCTGGAGGATGCTCGTCCCAGTCAGGCGCTGGAACAGCTCTTTGCCCAGCCTCTTCCGGCGGAATTTGACCCACTGCAGCGTCTGAAAACCACGAAGCAGTCGCCGGTTCACCACCCGGAGGGGAACGTCTGGAACCACACGATGTTGGTGGTGGACGAGGCCGCGAAACGGCGCGGGGAGAGCAAATGCCCCGAGGCACTCATGTGGGCGGCGCTGCTGCACGACATTGGGAAGCCGGACACCACCCGGGTTCGGAAGGGGAAAATCACCTCCTACGATCACGAGAAGGTGGGCGTGGAACTGGCCCGGCGGTTTTTGTCCGGGTTTGAGGCGGACAAGGCGCTGACCGACCGGGTGTGTATGCTCATTCGCTACCACATGCAGATCCTATTTGTGGTAAAGGATATGCCGTTCGCAGATATCAATGGAATGAAGAAGAACACCGACGTGACGGAGGTGGCCTTGCTGGGCCTTTGTGACCGGCTTGGGCGGCTTCACGCGGATTTGGCGGCGGAAAAGGCAAACGTCCGCTGCTTTTTAGAAAAATGCGGGCGGTGACACGCTGCCCGGTCATGGGAGGAAACGTCTATGTCGAATCGGCTGCAATTTGAAAAATCCCCGTATCTGCTTCAGCATATGGACAATCCCGTGGACTGGCGCTCCTGGGGGGAAGAAGCATTTGGAGCGGCACGGGAGGCGGACAAGCCGGTGTTTCTCAGCATCGGCTACTCCACCTGCCACTGGTGCCACGTCATGGCCCATGAGTCCTTTGAGGACGAGGCTGTAGCGGAGGTCATTAATCGGGATTTTATTCCCATCAAGGTGGACCGGGAGGAACGCCCGGACGTGGATGCGGTCTATATGGCGGCCTGCACCGCCATGACCGGCGCGGGCGGCTGGCCGCTCACGGTGCTGCTCACCCCGGAGCAGAAGCCCTTCTGGGCAGGAACCTATTTACCGAAGCAACAGCTATTGTCGCTGCTGTCCCAGGCGGCGCGCCTGTGGCGGGAGGACAAGGCCGGTCTGCTTGCCGCCGGGGCGGAGTTGACCGCCCACCTCCAAAGGACGGAGGAGGCAGTCGCCGGCGTACCCGACCGCTCACTGGTGCAGCAGGCGGTTCGTCTTTACGCCCAGAGTTTCGATTCCCGCTGGGGCGGATTTGGACACGCACCCAAATTCCCCGCGCCCCACAATTTGATGTTCCTGCTTCGGTATGCCCGATGTACCGGGGACAATCACGCCTGTGAGATGGCGGAGCGGACGTTGGAAGCGATGTACCGGGGTGGCATGTTCGACCATGTGGGAGGGGGCTTTGCGCGCTACTCCACCGATGAAAAGTGGCTGGCACCCCATTTTGAAAAGATGCTCTACGACAATGCACTTCTGGCACTGGCCTATACCGAAGCTTACCAGCAGACCCGCCGCCCTCTCTACGGCGAAATTGTCCGCCGCACGCTGGACTATGTGCTCCGGGAGCTGACCGACCCCCAGGGCGGCTTTTACTGCGGTCAGGACGCGGACAGCGGCGGCGTGGAGGGAAAATATTATGTGTTTACCGCCGACGAACTGAAAGACTTGCTCGGGCCGGAGGATGCGGATGCTTTTTGCGGCTGGTATGGCGTAACCGAATCGGGAAACTTTGAGGGAAAGAACATTCTCAATCTCATCGCCCAAGAGCAGATTGAGCAAGAGCCGGAACGCATCAAAAATCTGCGGGAGAAGGTGTATGCTTACCGCTTAAACAGGACCCAGCTCCATCGGGATGACAAGGTACTTGCCGCATGGAATGGGCTGATGATTGCGGCTATGGCCCGAGCGGGGCTTGCACTGAATGAGCCCCGGTACTTGGATGCCGCGGCACGGGCAGCGGATTTCCTGAAAGAGCAGCTTACCGACGAAAGCGGTCATCTGCTGGCCCGATGGCGGGAGGGACAGGCGGCTCACCCCGGCAAGCTGGACGACAACGCCTTCTGTGCCTGGGGCCTGCTGGAACTCTATGGAACGACTTTTAAAATCGAATATCTGGCGGAGGCGCAGCGGCTGACCGGCCTGATGCTGGGGCAGTTTTTTGACGAGAAGAACGGCGGATTTTACCCCTATGCCTCGGATGGAGAACAGCTCATCACCCGCACCAAGGAAACCTTCGACGGGGCTATGCCATCGGGGAACTCTGTGGCGGCGTTGGTGCTCTCGCGCCTGGCCCGGCTCACCGGGGAAACTCGCTGGCGTACCGCTGCCGATTTGCAGCTTGCCTATCTGGCGGGCGCGGTCCAAGAGTACCCAGCCGGATACGGCTTTGCCATGCTGGCGTTTCTGGAAGAACTGTGGCCCTCGGTGGAGCTGGTCTGCGCCTCGCAGACCGCGCCTGATGAACTGACCGCCTTTCTTCGGGATGCCTCCCGCCCTGAATTAACCGTGCTGCTGAAAACGCCGGAGACGGCGCATGCCTTGGAGACGCTCGCCCCCTTTACAAGCGTTTATCCGATTCCGGAAGAGACCGCTCAATACTACCTCTGCCAAAACGGCGCCTGCGCCCAGCCCGTGGCCAGCATCGCGCAGGTGAAATTGAGGCTGGAGAAAACCTGACAGTTTTCCTGAAAAAAGATTCACCAGACAACGAAAAGGAGGCAATGGCCCATTGGGAGCCACTGTCTCCTTTTGCTGTCTCCGTAAAAAAGGGTATCAAAAAACGGGGGATATGAACCGGACAGAAAACCATCTGGCACAGAAAAGCCCCTGTAATCGCTGAGATTACAGGGGAAAATTTATATTATCGTTGCATTATTACATAGCGTTTCCGGATTCTTTACGCAGTAGGTGTAGGGCATTAAAAATTCTCTGATACCGCTTGAATACGGGGCAATGTCATATTGCTGATAATAAACAGAAATCCCCTCCGGCGTACAGTAAAAACTGTTGGGATTGAAAGTCTTGTTAATTAGCTCCTTGTAATTCTCAAAGTATATATCCGGCTCCTCCTGTATTTGTGCTTCCACCTCGGACAGAATGTAAGCTTTACAGTCGGGTGAACAGCAAACCAATTGCCAAAGCTTGATTAATCCGCAGCTCTGCAGGTTCCATGTCTGTGAATATCTAACTGTATTGCCGTGCGCTCCACCGGTGTATTCGTACCGGTCAAAATAAACGCTGATTACACACGAGTTCAAATATGTCACGTTGTATACCAAAAGAGCCTCAAACACACGAACCGGAAAACCGTTTTCTATA
>JAKOSQ010000112.1 GCA_029777215.1 Bacillota bacterium | reverse complement strand
CTTGGTGAGAAGGTTGAAGATGGTCGTCTTGCCCGCGCCGTTCGGGCCGATGAGGCCCGCGATCTCGGTGCGGCCGATGGCCATGTTGAAGTCGTCGACGGCGGTGAGGCCGCCGAAGTCGATGCCGAGGTGCGAGACCTCGAGGATCGGCGTCTTGTCGACATCGCGCTCCGGAACGATGTTCACGGAGGGGACGGGGACCATCTTGGTGTCGGGATGCCGCTTCTGGTTATTCATTTGCCGCGCCTCCCTTCGTGTCGGCGTCCGCGGACGGGACGTCCGCGCTCTTCTCCTTGGAGAAAAGGCGGGTAAAGAAAGCCTTGAAGTTCGCGTTGTTCGACACGACCATCACGATGATGAGGACCAGCGCGTAGATCAGCATGCGGTAGTCACCGAACTTGCGCAGCAGTTCCGGTAGAAGTGTAAGGAGTGTTGCGGAAATGATCGTGCCCCACATGTTGCCGAGTCCGCCGAGGACGACATAGACCAGCACGATGATAGATGTGAAAAAGTTGAACTTCGAGGAGACGACCGTCGTGAAATTCATCGCGTACAGCGCGCCCGACGCGCCCGCGAGCGCGGCGGAGGTCACAAAAGCCATGAGCTTATACTGCGTCACGTTGATGCCGACGCTCTCAGCTGCGATGCGGTTGTCGCGGATGGCCATGATCGCGCGGCCCTGCCGGCTGTGGACGAGGTTCAGAATGATGAACAGGGTAATTAAGATCAGGATAAACCCGGCCGTGAAGGTAGAGAGCTTCGGAATGCCGGACACGCCCATCGGCCCGTTGATGATGACCTTGCCGCCGTCCGCGAGGCCGAGGGCGTCGGAGGTCTTGAGGAAGGCAAAGTGCAGGCCGTCGGCGTCGTGACCGACATAGAGGCAGTTGATGAGGTTCTTGATGATCTCACCGAAAGCGAGCGTCACTATGGCGAGGTAGTCGCCGTTGAGGCGCAGCACCGGGATGCCGACGAGGAAGCCCGCGATCGCGGCGCAGCCGGCGGCGATGAGCATCGACACGGCGAGCAGCAGCGGGGTGGAGGCGATGGCGCCCTTGAGGCTCATTGCGGCGACAACGCCGGAAAACGCGCCGACGCTCATGAAGCCCGCGTGGCCGAGGGACAGCTCGCCGAGGATGCCGACCGTGAGGTTCAGGGACAGCGCCATGACGATGTAAGCGCAGATCGGGATGAGCAGGCCCTTCATCGAGGAGTTGACGTGGCCGCCGTTTAAAAGGATCGAGATGACGATATAGGCGACGATGACGATGCCGTAGCAGGTGACGGTGTCCCTGGCGGACTTCGTCATCGGCTTTTTCGGGGCGGATGAGAGTCTTTCTTTTTTCATGTCGCGGCCCTCAGACTTTCTCGTTGATCGGCTTGCCGAGCAGGCCGGTCGGTTTGACGAGCAGGACGATGATCAAAACGGCAAAGACGATGGCGTCAGAGAGCTGGGTGGAGATGTAAGCCTTGCCGAAAATCTCGATGATGCCCAGAAGGATGCCGCCGATCATCGCGCCGGGAACGGAGCCGATGCCGCCGAAGACCGCCGCCGTGAAGGCCTTGATGCCGGGCATGAAGCCGGTCATCGGGGTCAGCGTCGGGTAGGCGGAGCACAGCAACACGCCCGCGACCGCCGCGAGGCCGGAGCCAATCGCGAAGGTAACGGAGATCGTTGTGTCAACATTGATGCCCATGAGCTGGGCCGCGCCCTTGTCCTCGGACACGGCGCGCATGGCCTTGCCCATCTTGGTCTTGCTCGTGAAGAGCGTGAGGCCAATCATGATGGCGACGCAGACCGCAATGGTCACGAGCGTCACGGTCGTGATGGACATCTGACCGCCGAAGAGCTTGACGGAGCCAGTACCGACGATGGAGGTGAAGACCTTCGGGTTGGAGGTCCAGATGAGAAGCGCGAGGTTTTCGAGCAGGTAGGACACGCCGATCGCTGTGATGAGGACGGCGAGGGAGGTTGCCTGCCGCAGCGGCCTGTAGGCCAGACGCTCGATCACGACGCCGAGCACCGTGCAAACGAGCATTGAAACGATCACGGACATGAACGGGGACATGCCCCAGTAACTGGTCGCGCAAAAGGAAATGTAGGCGCCGACCATGATGACGTCGCCGTGGGCGAAGTTGAGCATCTTGGCGATGCCGTAGACCATGGTGTAGCCGAGCGCGATGATCGCATAGATACTGCCGAGGCTGATCCCGCTGATCACATAGAACAGAAAATTCATGCAGCACACCTCAATTATATTTGATAAAACGGAACTGCAAAGCAGCGACAGGGAAGGTGACAAGGCCCGAAAATACACTCGTCAGGTCCTGTCAGCTTCCTTTTCGACACCTTGCGCACGAAAATGAAAAACCAAAGCAAGGGCTGCCGGGTAATGCGGCAGCCCCTGCGCCAAAGCTTCTGGTGGGGAGATCACATACCGGCGTATGCGCCGTTCTTGATGACCATGCCCTTCGGGGTCTTGGAGACCGCGCCGGTCTTGTCCCAAGTGACGCCGGTGCCGGTCAGACCGTCGAACTTGAAGTTCGCGTCCGTGAAGGTGGCGACCATCTTGTCGCAGATGGAGGAGGCGTCCATGTCGGAGGTGATGCCGGCGATCTTGCAGGCGCTGTAGAGCGCATAGACGCAGTCATAGGCGTCGGCTGCAAACTGGTTCGGGGTCTCGTTGTAGAGTTCCTTGTACTTCTTGACGAAGCTCTGTGTCTTCTCATCGGTGGAGTCCGCGTTGAACGGGGTCAGGAGCATGACGCCCTCTGCAAGGGAGGCGTCGAAGCCTTCCATCGTGAGGATGCCGTCCATGCCGTCAACGCCGAAGAACTTCGGAGCGTAGTTCATGGATTTGGCCTGGCTGAGGATGAGGGAGGCGGGCTGATAGTACATCGGCAGGAACAGGAGGTCCGCGCCGGCCTTCTGGGCCTCGGAGAGCTGGACGGTGAAGTCCGTCTGGCTGTCGTCGGTGAAGGTGGTGGCGGAGACGATGTTGAGGCCGAGCTCCTTTGCCTTGGAGGCGAACTTGTCGTAGATGCCCTTGGAGTAAACGTCGTCGTTCTTATAGATGACGGCGATCTTTGTGCCGAGCTTCTGGTCGGAGATGTACTGTGCGGAAGCAGTGCCCTGGTTCGGGTCGGAGAAGCACATCTGGAACTGGTTGTCCTTGCCCTCGGTGACAGCGGTGGAGGAGGCAGACGGGGTCAGCGCGAAGATGCGGTCTTCATAGGTCAGTGCGGAGGTCGCTTCGCACGGCTTGGAGGTGACGGAGCCGAGAGAAATCTGCATGCCCCAGTCCTTGAGGGTGTTGTAGGCGTTGACGGCCTTTTCGGCGTCGTGCTCGTCGTCCTCATACTTGAGGTCGAACTGGATGGATTCGCCCATGGCGTTGATTTCGTCAACGGCGATCTTCGCGCCGTTTTTGGCGGCGGTGCCGTAGATCGCAGCCGCGCCGGAGAGCGGGCCTGTGCCGCCGATCTTGATGGCGGTGGCGGATGCGGAGGCGGCGGGGCTTGCGCTGGTCGCGCTTGTGTTGTTGCCCTTGCTGCCGCAGCCGGCCATGCAGCCGACCATCAGCGCCAGGCAGAGCGCGAGGCTGATAAACTTTTTCATTTTCTTTCCTCCTGTAGATTGGTGTTTATACAAAAAACGACCCCGCGATCAGACGAAGTCATCTTGAGTACGCTTACTGCTTGATTTTTCACCTTCAACCACTGTAATTGTTAGTATTTTAAATCTTCATTGCGATAAAGTCAATAGTCATGCCTGTGAAAAACGCATTAAAGAAGCAAAGTGTTTTTGTGCGAAAAACAAAATCTTTCGTGTTCGCGGCGCAGAGACAGTCATTTTCCAGCTGTGGAACACCGAAAAAACCGGCGCAGCGGCGCCCAAGAGAGTTTGATACGTCAAATAGATAAAGAACCGTCCGCACGGAGGAAATAATTCTGTGCATTGTGCCACTATTCGCGGGAGCGGGCTTGTGTTATACTTTTTTTCATCAAAGCCTGTTTGGAGAGAGATCATGCATACAAGCGTCACCAAAACCGAATATGGCTTCCTCTTTACCTTTTGCTTTACCGGCTTTTTCGGTAAGGCTTATTCGGGTTTGTCCGATAACGGGTAAAAAGAGCAAAAAGAGCTTTTGGCCCCGCGGCAGACTCGCCGCGGGGCTTTTTTCAGCCGCGGCGGCGGGATGCGGGACGCAGAGCACCGAAAGGAAGGGATGCCGATGACAGACCCGGCGTTTAGACGGACGCTGCGCTCCGGCCGGCGGCAAACGCGCGCCGACCTTCACTGAAACGGACCATATTTTTAATGTATGAACGTCGCCGGTCTCCGGCGCACAGAAAAGGGGTATTCAAATTGTCGTATCACTATTATAATGAAGCCGCGGAGTGCATGCCGCGCGCGGAGCTCACAAAGCTCCAGAACGAAAGACTGCGCGCGGTGGTAAAGCGCGTCTATGAAAACGTCCCATTCTACAAAAAGAAGTTCGACGAAATGGGCCTGAAGCCCGAGGACATCTGCAGCATCGAGGATCTCACGAAGCTGCCGTTCACCAACAAGCAGGATCTGCGCGACAATTACCCCTTTGACCTCTTCGCCGTGCCGATGGACGAGGTCGTCCGCATTCACGCCTCCTCCGGCACGACCGGCAAGCAGACCGTCGTCGGCTACACGAAGCACGACCTCGACATCTGGGGCGAGGTCATGGCCCGCACGCTCGGCGCGGGCGGCGTGACGAAAAAGGACATCGGCCACATCAGCTACGGCTACGGCCTGTTCACCGGCGGCATGGGCGGCAACCTTGGCTCCGAGACCGTCGGCTGCGCGACCATCCCGGCCTCGACCGGCAACACCCGCCGTCAAGTCACCATTTTGCAGGACTTCAAGCCGACCTTCATCCTCGCGACCCCGTCCTACGCGCTGACCATCGCGGAATACCTCGCGGAGAACAACATCGACCCGGCGTCCCTGAGCCTCAAGGCCGGCTTCTTCGGCGCGGAGCCGTGGACGGAGGAGATGCGCAGGGAGATCGAAAATCGTTTCCAGATCAAGGCGTATGACATCTACGGCCTGTCGGAAGCCATTGGCCCGGGCGTTGCCTACGAGTGCGAGTGCCAGCACGGCCTGCACGTCAACGAGGACCACTTCCTCATCGAGATCATCGACCCCGACACCGGCGAGCAGCTGCCGGACGGCACGGAGGGTGAGATTGTCTTCACCTGCATGACGAAGGAGGCCCTGCCGCTCATCCGCTACCGCACGCACGACGTCGGCGTGCGTCTGCCCGGCGAGTGCGAATGCGGCCGCACCTTCGTCCGCATGCAAAAGCCCGCCGGACGCACGGACGACATGCTCATCATCCGCGGCGTCAACGTCTTCCCCTCGCAGATCGAATCTGTCCTCATGGACATCGAGGGCATCGCGCCCTTCTTCCAGATGGTCGTCGAGCGCGACGGTAATCTCGACAAGCTCACTGTCCTCGTCGAGATGACGGAGGACGCCTTCACGGACGAGATCCGCATTCTGGAGGACATGACCCGCAAGGTCACCGAGGCCATCCACTCGGTCCTCGGCATCGCCGTCAGGGTAAAGCTGGTAGAGCCCCGGAGCATCGAACGCTTCGAGGGCAAGGCAAAGCGTGTGATCGACAAGCGCACGCAGGTCAACTTTTAAGGAGGGAACACCATGCTGCTCAAACAGATCTCGGTCTTTGTGGAAAACCGCCACGGCGCGATCCGCGACATCGCGGGCGTGCTTGCGAACGCGGGCATCAATATTCGGGCCATGTCCATCGCGGACACGGCGGACTTCGGCATTGTGCGCCTCATCGTCGACAAGCGCAAGGAGGCCCTTTCAGCCCTCCGCGAAAACGGCATGACCGTCAAGGAGACGGACGTGCTCGCGCTGTCCGTGCCAGACCGCCCCGGCGCAATGTACGAGGCGCTGACCGCGCTCGCCGCGAGCGAGGTGATGATCGAATACAGCTACGGCTTTGTTTCGCCCATCAACGGCGAGGCAACCTGCATCCTCCGCTGCGACGACCAGGAAAAGGCCCTTGGCTGCCTCACGAGCAAGGGCTTCAAGCTTCTGACGGCGGAAGAGATCAAATAAAGCAAAAGGGGAGCGCCCCGCGCGGATGCTCCCCATTTTTCCCTTTACTTTTCGGCGCGTGTCTGGTATAATACTTCACGCTGTCAAATGAATATGCGCCTGTAGCTCAGCTGGATAGAGTATCAGACTCCGACTCTGAGGGTCGTGCGTTCGAATCGCATCAGGCGTACCAAAAAAACCGGCACCTGCTTTCGCAGGTGCCGGCTTTTTCTGTCATAAGGACCGCTTCTTATTTCTCCGCGAGCTTGCCCAGCAGGGCAACAAGGAAATCCCACATGCGCTCGATGGACGCGATCTCGATGTGCTCCTTGGGCGTGTGGATGTCCTCTGTGTTCGGACCGAAGGAGATGATGTCGATGCCGGGGACGTTCACGTCGAAGTAGCCGCACTCGAGTCCGGCGTGGATGGCGCGGGCCTCGGCCTTCTTGTTAAACAGCTCCTCATAGGTCCCCATCGCAAGATCGCGCAGGGGGGACACGGGCTTATACTCCCACTGGGGGTAGTCCGAGTCGCAGACGGCCTTCGCACCGAGGGCCTTCGCAAGCGCCGCGATGCGCGCGCGCATTTCGGTTTTCCGGCTGCCGACGCTGCTGCGGACACAGGCCGCGAGCTTCAATTCCGCGTCCGCCTGCTCCAGAATGGCGGGGTTCGAGGAGGTCTCGACGAGATCGGGGACGTTGTAGCTCATCGCCATGACGCCGCTGGGGAATAGGAGCAGGGAGGACGCGACGCGGTTTTGCGTCGCCTCGTCGTAGACGGAGCAGGTCGCAAGGCCGCTGCCGCGCGTGAGCTCGATATGGATGTTGTCGCGGCTGCCGCACTCGGCCTGAAATTCGGCTTCGAGCGCGCGGATGCGCGCCTCAACGTCCGCCTCTCTGCCGGTGAAGACGCAGAGCTCGGCGGTGGCGTTGTTGGAGATGGCGTTGGTCTTGCCCTCGGCGGCAAGGGAGACGACGCGCACCTCGCGGCCCAGCGCGGTCAGCAGACGGCCCATAAGCGTGATCGCGTTGGCGCGGCCCCGGTTGATCTCCTCGCCGGAGTGGCCGCCCGTGAGGCCCTTGAAGGCGACGGTCAGCTTTGTGCCGGTCATGACGTCGTAGCGCAGCGGCAGGTCGAAATCGACGCGAAACGCGCCCGCGCAGCCGGTGCAGAAGACGCCCTCGTCCTCGGAGTCCATGTTGAGCATGAGCCTGCCGCGCAGCTGACTGTAGTCGAGGCTCTCCGCACCCATGAGGCCGGTCTCCTCGGAAACTGTGAAGATGCACTCGAGCTCCGGGTGGACGAGCTCGTCGCTGTCGAGCACCGCGAGAGCGTAGGCCACGGCGATGCCGTCGTCCGCGCCGAGGGTCGTCCCGTCGGCGGAGAGAAAGCCGTCCTTTTCGATGAGGCCGATGCCGTCTTCATATCTGCGCGTGCATTCCGGCGTGCGGACATAGACCATGTCCGTGTGGCCCTGCAAAATAACAGGCGCGCACTGGCAGCCGGCCTTGGTCGCCGCCTTGCGGATGATGACGTTGTTGCGCTCGTCGCGCACACACTCCAAATGCCGCTCCTCGGCAAAACGCACGAGCCAGTCGGCGACCGCTTTTTCGTCGCCGCTGCTGCGCGGGATCTTTGAGAGCTCTTTAAAATAGTGGAAAACCTTTTCTGCACTGGGCATATCGTATCCGTCCTTTCAGACAACATATTTGTCTCCAGTATTATATACCCATTTGCGGGGAAACGCAATCGTCCGGCCCCGCTTTCTGTCTCCGGCCTGCGGACAGAAAAAGCACCGCGCCGAAACGCTTCGACACGGTACTTATGTAAACTAAAATTGGTTTATGTCAACCAATCACGCCGCCGCGAAGGACTTTTGCAGCACGGGCTGCAGACGCTTGGCGAGAAAGCCGGAGAGGATGCAGTAGGCGACGTCCGCCGGGGCGAAGACGAGGAAGCCCGTGACGAAAAGCGTCTGGAGATCGAGGGGCTTGCCGACGTAGTAGTTCATGATGAAATAGAAGTAGACAAGGCCGATCGCGAAGACGACCGCCATGTTGGCGAGGCTCGCCCAGATGTAGGACATGACCGTGCTCTTACCCTTTTCGGAGATGTATCCCGCGAGCCACGCGCCGACGGCAAAGCCGATGATGTAGCCGAAGCTGGGCTTCAAAACGTAGCCGATGCCGCCGCCGGCGGTGAAAATCGGGATGCCGATGAGGCCTAAAATGATGTAGACAAGGCAGGAGGTCAGGCCCTTTTTGCGGCCGAGCAGGACACCGGCGAGGTTCGTGAACAAAAACTGCAGCGAGACGGGGACGCCGGAGGGCAGGGGGAAGCTGATGAAAGCCCCGGCGGCTATGAGCGCCGTGAACATGGCGCAGAAGACCATTTCCTTCGTGGTCAGAAACGGTTTTTTGATTTGCTTTTCTTCCATTTTAAATATTCCTCCTTATAGTTTGCCGATCGTGACCTCGCCGCTCGAAAGCGAAAGCGTTTCGCCGCTTCCAAGCCGGACGAGGAGGTTTCCGGCGTCACTGATCCCGGTGACCGTACCGTTCAGCGCTTCGCCGTTGCGTTTGAAGCCGATCTCTTTGCCGAAAAGGAAGGAGCGGCGGCGGTAGTCGTCGATGAGCGCAGGGGCGTCGAGATCGTCGAAGGCGTCGAGCACGAAAGCGGCGATGTCGGCGGCAAGCCGGCTGCGGGAGAGCCCCTCGGCGTTGAGCGAGCCGACGATGCCGACAAGCTCTTTTGGGATGCGCTCGGCCGGGATGGCGCAGTTGACGCCGATGCCGACGACGATGCTGTCGATCCCGCCGCTCTCGAGGTCGGTGACCGCCTCGGTCAGGATGCCGCAGACTTTTTTCCCGTCGAGATAGACGTCGTTGACCCACTTGATCTGCGGCTTGAGCGCAGTCTGAGCCTCCACGGCCCGGCAGACCGCCACGGCGGCGGCAATCGTGATCTTCTGCGGGTCCGGCATTCCGGCGGGCGGCTTTAAAATGACTGTGACGTAGAGGCCTGTGTCGGGCGAAAAGAAAGCCTTTCCGCTCCGCCCACGTCCCGCCGTCTGCTCCGAGGCGGCGACGATGGTGCCGTGGGGAGCGCCCTCGAGCGCGAGACGTTTGGCCTGCGTGTTGGTCGAGTCGGTCGTCTCAAAAAAATGTATCGCGCAGGTCCGGTGTTTCTCCGGCAGACAGGCGGATATCCCCGCCGCGGAGAGCCGGTCGCTGCCCGTCTCCAGACGGTAGCCTTTGTTCTTGACCGCTGTGATCTCATGGCCCTCCGCTTCGAGGGCCCGTATGGCTTTCCAGACCGCCGTCCGGGAGAGGGAGAGCTTTTCCGCGAGCTCCGGCCCCGAGACGAAGCGGCCCCGGTCCTTTTCGAGAAACGCCAGTACCGCGTCCTTCGTTGTCAAGGTCTCACTTCCTTCTTTTTCATCTTGCAAGATGTTTTCATTTTAGCGTTCCCCACAGCGCTTGTCAACCAAAAACACGGCACAGGTTAACTGCTCGCCGCGCAAATTTTTCGCATGAAACGGCAGGGCGGGGGAATACTACCAGTACAAAAAAAGAGCGGAGGCGGAAGTATGCTCAACAAGGTGGAAATTTGCGGCGTGAACACGTCGCGGCTGACGGTTTTGAAAAACGACGAGACAATGGCACTTTTGAAGCAGGCCAAGGCGGGGGACAGCGACGCGCGAGAGACGCTGATCTCCGGCAATCTCCGTCTCGTCTTATCGGTGATCCAGAAATTTTCCTCGCGTGGCGAGAATGTGGACGATCTGTTTCAGGTGGGCTGCATCGGCCTCATCAAAGCGATCGACAATTTCGACACGGACCAGCCCGTCCGTTTTTCGACCTATGGCGTGCCGATGAGTGTCCGCAGTTGAAAAAGGTCCTCCCGCGCTCCGAAACCCCGAAGGGGGAGACGAAGCGCGGGAGGACCTTTTCAGTTGGCACCCCCGAGCAGGTTCGAACTGCTGGCCTTCCGCTTAGGAGTGACAGTTGAAGCTCTTTTTTACTCGATTTTGAACACAATTAAACGCAAGGAAACGCTTTCGTTTCAACGGTTTCAACGCAATTGAACCCAACAGCTCAACACCGAACAGAGTGCTAATTTATGTTCTCTTTTTTGCAACCGATTAGCACT
>JAKOSQ010000111.1 GCA_029777215.1 Bacillota bacterium | reverse complement strand
TCGCAAAGGTCAAGGCCGCGGTCGCGGACGACGGCGCGCGCCTCGAATACGACGGCGTGCAGCTCGACACCGGTACGGCGCTGCAGGGCAGGCTCTCGCCGCTCATGTCCCTGCCGACGCTCTCCCGCTTTCTGCGGGAAGGCCACGTCGAGAGCGTCTGGAACGAAAAAATGGACGGGGAGACCCTCCGCGTCGTGGAACTGGAGGACGGCGACGGCGTTCGCCTGCGGCTCTGGCAGAGCGCGGACGGCACGCCGGTCCACGCCGAGCTCCGCAGCGGCGAACGGGTGGAGATCACCATGAACATTACGAAATTTTCTTAAAATCGACAGATACAAAAGAGGCAAGTACATTGGATGACTGCAAAAAAAGGACCTGGGCGGAGATCGATCTTTCCGCCATCGAGGACAATGTCCGCAGCATGAAGTCGAAGCTCCCTGCGGGCTGCCGTTTCCTCGGCGTTGTCAAGGCGGATGCCTACGGCCACGGCGCGGTGCCGGTGGCAAAGCGGCTGGAACAGTACGGGGCGGACTACCTCGCGGTGGCCTGCATCGACGAGGCCGAGGAGCTGCGCGCGGCGGGCGTCCGTCTGCCCATCCTCATTTTCGGGGCGACGGCGGCGGACTACGCCGTGCAGCTCGCGGAACTCGGCGTCACGCAGGCGGTGAGTTCGCTTGAAATGGCCCGCGCCTTCTCCGAAAAGCTCGCCGCCGCCGGAAAGACGCTCCGCGTCCATCTCAAGCTTGAGACTGGCATGGGCCGCACGGGATTTGACGTCAAGCGCGGCGACGTCGCGGACGCCGTTGAGGCGGTGCGTCTGCCGGGCCTTGACCCGGAGGGCGTCTTCACGCATTTCGCCGTTTCGGACGAGCCGGCGCGCGCCGGCTGCGATGCTTACACGCAAAAGCAGTTTCAAATCTTCACGGACGCGATCGCGTCGATCGAGCGCGAGGCGGGCCTGAAATTCCGCATCCGCCACTGCACGAACAGCGGCGCGATGGTCAATTACCCCGCGTTTTGCCTCGACATGGTCCGCCCCGGCATCGACCTCTACGGCCTGTACCCCGGCGCGGAGCGCGGCGAGGTGACTCTCCGGCCCGCGATGGCCCTGCGCTCGCGCATCGCCGCCGTCACGGAGCACGAGGCGGGGGACGCCATCAGCTACGGCTGCACCTTCACGGCACAGCGGAAGATACGGCTCGCTGTCGTCCCCATCGGCTACGCCGACGGACTGCACCGCGCGCTCTCGGGAAAGATCGAGGTCCTCATCCACGGCGTCCGCTGCAGGCAGGTCGGGCGCATCTGCATGGACATGTGCATGGTCGACGTGACCGATGTCCCGGATGTCCGCGAGGGCGACACTGCCACGATCTTCGGCACGGACGGGAGCGAGAGCATCTCCGTCGACGAGCTCGCGGAGAAGGCCGGTACCATCTCATACGAGATGCTGTGCGCCGTTTCGCCGCGCGTGCCGCGCGTCTATCTCGGCTGAAATTTTCCGCGAATGTATATTTTTTGCGTCCCGGTGAAACAATGATAGTGCTCTCCTACATAGAATGTAGCGGGCAATCTGTCATTGGAGTGTGAAGGTTCGTGAACACAGTCAGACGCGGGGACATTTATTACGCCGATCTCAGTCCTGTGGTCGGCAGCGAACAGGGCGGTATGCGCCCTGTGCTCATCGTCCAGAACGACACTGGCAACAAACACAGCCCGACCGTGATCGCCGCAGCAATCACCTCGCAGGTGGGCAAGGCGCGTCTGCCGACGCACATAGAGCTCTCGGCCCAGAGCTGTGGCCTGTCTCGCGACAGCGTCATTCTGCTCGAGCAGATACGAACGCTTGACAAGTCCCGTCTGCGCGAGCGGATGGGCAGCATCCCAGACCCGGTCATGAGCGAGGTGGACAGCGCCATCGCCGTGAGTTTCGGTCTGGAAGGATAGAAAAAAAGCGGAGCGGGCCGGTTCCCGCCGGCCCGCCAAAGCCGAACAAGGGAGTACATAAGATGAACAAAAAGCTGAAAACCATCCTGATCGCCGTTCTGCTCGTCGCCGTCGGCGCGGGCGTCGGCGCGTACGCCGCCTCGACCTACGGAACGCAGTCCGACCCGCTGGTCGCGAAAAGCTATCTCGACAACACGCTCACGCCGAAGCTCCAGAGCGAGTTTCAGACGAAGGTGGACCAGCAGTCGCAGGTGCTCGAAAACGAGATCGCGAGTGCGAACAAGACCATGAACTTTGCTGCTGTGAGCCTTTCCAAGGGACAGACGCTCCGCTGCAGCGAGGGCTGCGAGGTCGTTTTGCGCAGCGGCAGCGCCGCCGCCTCCGCCGCGCTCTCCGACGTGACCGCGGGGACCGAGGTCTCCTCCGGCGGCGCGCTGACGGCAAACCACCTCAATGTCGCCCCCGACAGCGCCGCCCTCACAGCGACCGCTGCCGCGACCCTCCTCGTCCGCGGCGTCTATACCGTTGGCTAAAATACGAGGCCGCCAAAGGCGGCCTCGTATTTTATGCGTTTTACATCTGTGCCGGGAACTTCTGCTTGATCTGCTGGATCTGCTGCTGATCGGCGGGCTTTGTCTGATACCAGCCGTTGCTGCTCATGTCGTTGAAAATGTCCGCCTGAATGCGGTGCTCGTCGTCGAGAATGTTCAGAAACGCACTTCTGAGCTGCTCGTTGACGCATTCGCCCGCGAAGGTATTGTAGTTCGTCGTGACAAATTTCTGGCTGCTGAGGCAGTCCTGAAAAATTTCCTTCTCCGTGAGACCCTGTGTGTTCTGATTCATCTGCGCGCCTCCCTTACTGCAGGAACGAAACAAGCGTGCTGTAGTGCGCACGATGCTTGTTCGCGAAATTGTTGAGGTCCTGCTGCAGCTTCGTGTCGCAGCACATGGACGCCATTGCCTGATACTTCTTGACGAGCGTTTCCTCGGAGCTGATCTGCTCCTCGAGGGCGGAAAGCTCCTTTGACGTCAGATTTGCCATACCGGTGCCTCCTATATAATTTTTTCGCGCGCCGAGGCCGTCACGGCCACGGCACGAAAACAGTATGTCCGGCGGCGCACAAAAATATACGGAGTCCCGTTTTTTTACGCGGGGCTCCGTATCGCTTTTCCGTTTTCGATGACGCAGACGAAAAAAAGCGCGCTGCCAAATTTTATCTGATATAAAAACGGCACGAGGCCGTAAGGCAGCGCAGCGGCGGCTTCCATCGGGACCGCGAGCAGGGTCCACTCGCCCTCCAGCGCGAAATAGGCCCCGCTCACCGCGCCGAAGGCCGCCTTTTCGCAGAGACCGGAAAAGAGCGAGCAGGGACAGGGGCAGGGCAGCCAGCTGAGCGAAGGTGGGACGGAAAACGCCAATGAGGGCGGTTTTGCTTCGTCCGGTGGAACATTCTCACGTTCTGAAACGGCGTTGCCCGCGTCAGGTGGGGAAATACTTTCGATTTCACCGCCGTCTTCTCCGGCCGCACCCGCATGGGTGATCGCCGTCGGGAAGCCCGAGAGCGCATGGCGGCTCAGCCGCTTTGTCAGCACCAGCGCGTCCCCGCACGGCTCCATGACGCCGAGATAGCCCTCGCCGTCCGCGCCAAAGACTGACAGCCGCAGCAGCCCGGGCCGCCGCGCGCACTTCGCGTCGAAGACCCAGTAGGGCCCGTCGCGCTCAACGCACAGCTCCCCGGCCTCCTCGCCCTCGAGTATGATCGGATATGTACCGCTCAGATCAAATTCCATAGCTCCGCCTCCCAGACTTTGTTCTCTGTAAGCTTATGCGCGGCAAACGCGAAAAAGTCTTTTAAATCGGTGAAGATGATGCTAAAATTATGGTAAATAAAAATCGAAACGGGGGATGCGCTGTGAACACCTGCGAGCTCATCATCAAAAAGCGCGGCGGCGGCGAGCTGACGCGCGGGGAAATCGAATATCTGATCGGCGGCTACGTTGACGGGACGATCCCGGACTATCAGATTTCCGCGCTGCTGATGGCGATTTATTACAAGGGCCTGAGCGAGCGCGAGACGCTCGATCTCACGCGGGCCATGATCGCGAGCGGCGACACGCTCGACCTGACGCAGATCAGCGGCGTCAAGGTTGACAAGCACTCGACCGGCGGCGTGGGGGACAAGACCTCCCTCGTCCTGTGTCCGATGCTCGCGGCCTGCGGCATCAAAATAGCGAAGATGTCCGGCCGCGGCCTCGGCTTCACGGGCGGCACCATTGACAAGCTCGAGAGCTTCCCGGGCCTTACCACCGCGATCGACGGCGAGCGCTTCCTCCGTCAGGCGAACGAGGTTGGCATGGTCATCGCGGGACAGACGGCTCACCTCGTTCCGGCGGACAAGAAGCTCTACGCCCTGCGCGACGTCACCGGCACGGTCGACATCATGCCGCTCATCGTCAGCTCCATCATGTCCAAAAAGCTCGCCTCCGGCGCGGATGTCATTGTTCTCGATGTCAAGACCGGCAGCGGCGCGTTCATGAAGGCCGAGGCCGACGCATTCGAGCTCGCCCGGCAGATGGTCGCCCTCGGCAAAAACGCGAGCAAAAAGTGCGTTGCGGTCGTCTCCGACATGGACGAACCCCTCGGTCACTTCGTCGGCAATGCGCTCGAGGTGCGGGAGGCCATCGCTGTTTTGCAGGGCGAGAGCGGTGGAAATCTCCGCGAGCTGTGCCTCACGCTCGGGACCCAGGCACTGCGCGAGGCGGGCATCGCCCCGGACGACGCAGACGCCCGCAGACGCCTCGAGGAGAGCGTCGCGAGCGGCGCTGCCCTCCGTAAGTTCGCGGAATTCGTGAAGGCACAGGGCGGCGACGAGCGCGCCGTCTTCGACACCTCTCTGCTGCCGCAGGCGGGTGTTCGGCTGGAGCTCGCCGCACCGGAGGCGGGCTTCGTCTCCCACATCGAGGCCGACGGCGTCGGCCAAGTCTGCATCGCGCTCGGCGGCGGACGCGAAACGAAGGACAGCCCGATCGACCTCTCGGTCGGCGTCGAGCTCCCCAAAAAGGTCGGCGACCGCGTTGAAAAGGGAGAGACGCTGGCCGTGATTTACGCAAACGACGAGGCAAGGGCCCGCGCGGCGGGTGAAAAGCTGCGCGCGTGCTATCGCTTCAGCGCCGAAGCGCCGGAGAAAAAACCTTTTATCCGCGGCATCGTCCGCTGAACCGGCCGCCCCGGCGGGCTTTTGCGCAACTTAAACAATTCCACCTGCTAATTCGGTAATTAATTAGCTGAATAAAGTATTGACGCACCGTGCCGCTTCCGTTATACTCGTAAAAGAAAGGGGAGTCGCCCGTGAACATCATTAATTCCGCGCTGCGCCGCGAGGAGCGCGCGATCTTCGATCTGCGTGAGCTCTATGAGCAGTCCGGTTACCGCAAATATAAAATGAGCAAGTTTGAGGAATATGACCTCTACCTTGCGAACAAGCGCTTTCTGCCCGGCGGGCAGGTCGTCACCTTCACCGATGCGAACGGCCGTCTCATGGCCCTCAAGCCGGACGTCACGCTCTCGATCGCGAAAAACGTCCCGACCGTCCCGACAGAGCCGGAGAAAGTTTACTACAACGAAAATGTTTACCGCACCCCGCGCGGCGCGGACGAGTTCAAGGAGATCATGCAGGTCGGCCTCGAGTGCATCGGCAGCGTTGACCTCTACAGCGAGTACGAGGTTGTCTCGCTCGCCTGCCGCAGCCTGCAAAAGCTCAGCGACGAGAACGTCATGGCGCTCTCGCACATGGGCTTCGTCGCGGGACTCATGGGGGCCTGTGCGCTGCCGGAGACCCTGAATGAAAAGCTTCTGCGCTGCATCGGCCACAAGAACGCGCACGAGGTCGCGCGCCTCTGCCGCGAGGGCGGGGTGTCGGATGAGAACGCCAAAAAGCTCGTCTCGCTCACGAGCCTCTGCGGAGAGTTGAACGAGACGATAGCGGCAGCCGAAAAAATCGCCGATAACGACAAAATGTGCGCCGCGCTCGACGAGTTGAGCGCACTTTCGCGGGTTTTATGCGACGAGGAAAAGCGGGCGATCCGCCTCGACTTCTCGGTCGTCAACGACCTCGCCTACTACAACGGCCTCATTTTTCAGGGCTTCATCGGCGGTGTGCCGTCGGCCATTTTGTCCGGCGGACGCTACGACAACCTCATGGAAAAGCTCTCGAAGCGCTGCCAGGCCATCGGCTTTGCCGTCTACCTCAACGAGCTTGAGCGCTGCGACACCGACGAGCCGGATTACGATGTTGACGTGCTGCTGCTCTACGACGCGGGCGCGGACGTCGCAAAGCTCGCGGGCGCGGTGAAGATGCTCTCGCAGAACGGTCAGCGCGTGCGCGTTCAAACGGTGCCGAGCGAGACGCTGCGCGCGCGGCAGACCGTTCATCTCGGGGAAGGGGGGCTGGAGATCCTTGAAACAAACGATTAGCGTGGCGCTGCCAAAGGGGCGGCTGGGTGAATAGGTCTACCGCATCTTCGATGAGATTGGCTACGGCTGCCCGGAAATTTTAGAGGACAGCCGAAAGCTCATTTTAGACAACGAGGAAAACCGCGTCCGCTACTTCTGGGCGAAGCCGTCCGACGTCGCGATCTATGTCGAACACGGCGCGGCGGATGTCGGCGTCGCCGGTCTCGACATCCTGCTCGAGCAGGAGCCGGACGTCTACGAGCTTTTGGACCTCGGCCTCGGCAAATGCCGCATGGCGGTCGCGGGCAAAAAGGGCGCGCTCTCGCAGACGGGCAAGACCCTCCGCGTGGCGACGAAGTTCCCAAATATCGCAAGAAGATACTATGCCGAAAAAAGTCGCGAGATCGAGATCATTAAGCTCAACGGCTCCATCGAGCTCGCGCCCATCGTCCACCTTTCGGACGTGATCGTCGACATCGTTGAGACGGGCACGACCCTCCGCGAAAACAAGCTCGAGGTGCTGGAGACGGTCTGCGACATCTCGGCCCGCCTCATCGTCAACAAGGCGAGCTACCGCTTCAAGACCGAACAGATCGAAGAGATGCGTGCAAAACTTGCACAGATCGTTGCAGCCAACGGGAAAGGATAATTCAATGATAAAGATAATGAACGCAAAGGAAGTATCCTTGGAAGAAATATTGATCCGTGATTTTGCGCTGCCGGACGTCTCTGACACGGTCGCGGACATCATCGCGGACGTCCGCAAAAACGGCGACGCCGCCATGCTCGCATACGCGAAGAAGTTTGACGGCGCGACCCTCACGAGCCTTGAGCTGACCCGCGCGGAGCGCGACGCGGCACTCGGTGAGGTCGAGCCGGCGTTCATGGACATTCTGCGCGAAGCCGCCGCGAACATCCGCGCCTACCACCAAAAGCAGGTCCGCAGCGGCTACGTGATGAGCGAAAAAGAGGGCGTCATTCTCGGTCAGCGCGTGCTGCCGCTCGCAAAGGTTGGGCTTTACGTCCCCGGCGGCACGGCCTGCTACCCCTCGACCGTCCTCATGGACGCTATTCCCGCGAAGCTCGCGGGCGTCGAGGAGCTCGTCATGGTGACGCCGTGTTCGAAGGATGGGACAATTTCACCCAATATTGTTGCGGCTGCGGAGATCGCGGGCGTCGACCGTATTTTCCGCTGCGGCGGCGCGCAGGCCGTCGCGGCGCTGGCTTACGGCACCGAGACTGTCCCGAAGGTCGACAAGATCGTCGGCCCCGGTAACGTCTATGTTGCGGAGGCGAAGCGGCAGGTCTTTGGCAAGGTGGCGATCGACATGATTGCCGGACCGAGCGAAATACTGGCCATTGCGGACGGGGACAACGACCCGGTCGTCGTCGCGGCGGACCTGCTCTCGCAGGCGGAGCACGACAAACTGGCCACCGCCGTCCTCATCACGACCAGTGCGGAATTTGCGCAGAAGGTCGCGGAAGCGCTTGAAGTCCAGCTGCAAAAGCTCCCGCGCGAGGCCATCGCTCGCCCGTCCATTGAGAACAACGGCAAGATCATCATTACCGACTCCATCGACGCCGCCATCGACATCGCCAACGAGATTGCACCAGAACATCTCGAATTACTCGTCTCTGAGCCATTTGAGTATCTCAGCAGGATAAAAAACGCGGGCAGCGTCTTTTTGGGCCGCAATTGCCCGGAACCGCTGGGCGACTATTTTGCCGGCACGAACCACACGCTGCCGACCAGCGGCACGGCTCGCTTTTCCAGTCCCCTCGGTGTCGACGACTTCGTGAAAAAGTCCTCCTTCATGTATTACAGCACCGACGCGCTCAACGCCGTCGGCGAGAAGATCGCGGTCTTCGCCGAAAAGGAGGGCCTGCACGCACACGCTGTCAGCGCCACCATTCGCTCGAAAAGAGGCGGGAAGAAATGAGCAGATACCTCAGTTCGCGCTTTGCTTCCCTTGAGGAATATGTCCCCGGCGAGCAGCCGCAGGACCTGCATTACATCAAGCTCAACACCAACGAGAGCCCCTACCCGCCCGCGCCGGGCGTCGTCAAAGCGGTGACGCAAAATGAAATTGACCGCCTGCGGCTCTACAGCGACCCGGACTGTCGCGCGCTCCGTGAGGCGCTGGCCGCGCAGTACGGCGTGTCGTCCGCAAACATTATTTGCGGCAACGGTTCGGACGAAATGCTCTCATTTCTCTTCATCGCCTTCTGTGACGCACAGACCGGAGTATCCTATCCGGATATCAGCTACGGCTTTTATTCGGTGTTTGCGGACATTAACAGGATTGCCGCACAGGAGGTCCCGCTGCGCGGCGATCTTTCGATCTGCGCGGACGATTACTGTGGTCTTGACCGCACAATCGTCATCGCAAACCCCAACGCCCCGACGGGTCTGTGCCTGTCTGCTGCGGACATTGAACGCATCGTCCAAAGCAACCCCAACAATGTCGTCGTAATCGACGAAGCCTATGTCGACTTTGGCGGCGAGAGCGTCGCACCGCTGACGAAAAAATACGACAACCTCCTTGTTGTTCAGACCTTCTCGAAGTCCCGCAGTCTTGCCGGCGGCCGTCTCGGCTACGCCATCGGCAGCGAGGGCCTGATCGCGGACCTCAACAAGATCCGCAACTCCACAAACCCCTACAACGTCGACAGTCTCACCAAGGCGGTCGGCCTTGCAAGTCTGGAGGAACAGGACTATTACGACAACAATTGCAAGAAAATTGTCGCAACAAGAGAGTATGCGGCGCAGGAGCTGCAAAAGCTTGGCTTTGAAATGCCGGAGTCCAAGACAAATTTCCTTTTTGCCCGGCACCCGAAGCTGGCCGGAAAACAGCTCTATCTCGACTTAAAGGCGCGCGGCATCCTCGTCCGCCACTTTGATATGCCGCGCATTTTGGATTACAACCGCATCACGATCGGCACGCCGGAGCAGATGGAAACGCTCCTCAAAACACTCAGGGAGATGATTTGAATGCGCGAATACGAGATCAAAAGAAAGACGAACGAAACGGACATCAGCCTCTGGCTGAGTCTTGACGGCGGACCCTGCGAGGTCGATTCCGGCTGTGGCTTCCTCGACCATATGCTGACACTGTTAGCGAGACACGGACGCTTCGGCCTCCGCGTGCACTGCGCCGGGGACGTGAATGTCGACTACCACCACACGACCGAGGACATCGGCATCTGCCTCGGAAGGGCCTTTGCAAAGGCCCTTGGGAACAAGGCTGGCATTATCCGCTACGGAGATATTACACTGCCGATGGACGAGGCGCTGATTCTCTGCGCCGTCGACCTCTCGGGCCGAGCCTGCCTCGTCTACGATGTCCAGCCGCCGACGGAAAAGGTTGGTGACTTCGACACGGAGCTTGTTAAAGAATTTTTGCTGGCTTTCGTGCGGACCTCCGGCGCGACGCTGCACGTCCGTGAGCTCTCGGGCGAAAACAGCCACCACATCCTCGAAGGCGTCTTCAAGGCGCTCGGCAGAACGCTGGCCAAAGCTGCGGCGATCGACCCGTCTCTCGGCGGCGAAATTCCCTCGACCAAAGGTGTCCTCGCATGACGGTCATCATCGATTACGGCGTCGGCAACCTCTTTTCCCTGCAAAGCTCGCTGAAACGGCTGGGCGAAACGGCGGTCGTCAGCGGGGATGCGGACGTCATTCGCGGCGCCGACCGACTCATTTTGCCCGGCGTCGGCGCGTTTCGCGACGCGCGGGAGAAGCTCGCCAAAAACGCGCTTGACAAAGTCGTCTGCGAGGCGTCATATAAAGGTAAGCCTCTGATGGGAATTTGTCTCGGCATGCAGCTGCTGTTTTCGCGCAGCTTTGAGTTTGGCGAGACGCCGGGCCTCGGCCTCATCGAAGGGGACGTCAGACCGATCGCGCCGCTGCTGCCGAAGGAGCTCAAGGTCCCGCACATCGGCTGGAACAGCCTGAAAATGCGCGGAAAGCCTGAGATCTTCAAGTATGTCGAGGACGGCGACTTCGTTTACTTCGTCCATTCCTTTGCCGCGATGAACTGCGAGGAGAGCATCCTCGCGACGACGGACTACGGCGTCGGGCTGACCGCCGCCGTGCAGCGCGGGAACGTACTCGGCATGCAGTTCCATCCCGAAAAAAGCGGGGATACCGGTCTGCGCATTCTGAAGGCTTTTTGCGAAATGTGAGGGGGTTTTCAAAATGGAACTCTATCCTGCAATCGATCTCTACGAAGGCAAAGCGGTTCGCCTTCTCCACGGCAATTACAATGAGATGACGGTCTACAGCGACGACCCGGTCGCAGTGGCGGAGGGCTTTCGCGCCGCGGGCGCGCGTTATCTCCACCTTGTCGATCTGGAAGCCGCGCGCGATGGCGGCACGCCGAACATTGCGACGATCAAAGAAATCTGCGCAAAAAGCGGACTGATTGTCGAGATCGGCGGCGGCGTGCGAAATATGCACACTGCCGAGACTTACCTCCACATGGGCGCGGCGCGGGTCATCATCGGTACTGCCGCTGTTACGGACCCCGACTTTCTGCGGGAGGCCATTCGCGAGTTTGATGACAGGATCGCGATTGCGGTCGACATCAAGGGCGGCTTTGTCGCGACGCACGGCTGGGTTCAGACGAGCGAGGAGACCTGCTTCGACTTTTGCCGCAAACTCGAAAACAAGGGCGTAAAAACCGTCATCTGCACCGACATCTCCAAGGACGGCGCACTCACCGGCTTCAACACGCAGCTTTACACAAAGCTCGCGGACCTCTTCGAGATGGACATCATCGCCTCCGGCGGCGTGCACACGATGGACGACCTCGTCGCCCTCGCGCACACGGGCGTGAGCGGCACCGTCCTCGGCCGTGCGCTCTACACCGGCAGCATCGACTTGAAAACAGCAATCACTGAAATAGATAAGGTAAAAGTATAATGTTGACCAAAAGGATAATTCCCTGCCTTGATGTGCGCGACGGGCGCGTGGTCAAGGGCGTGAACTTCGAGGGACTGGCGGACGTCTCGTCCCCGGTCGCGCTCGGAAAATACTACAGTGACAACGGCGCGGACGAGCTTGTGTTCTACGACATCACGGCCTCTGCCGAGGGACGGAAGCTTTTTTCCGACGCCCTGCGCGCGGTCGCGGAGCAGATCTTCATTCCGCTGACGGTCGGCGGCGGCATCAACACGATCGACGACTTCGACCGCGTTTTGAAGTGCGGTGCGGACAAGGTGAGCGTCAACTCCGGCGCGATCCGCGACCCGTCGCTCATCGGCGAGGCCGCAAAAAAATACGGCAGTCAGTGCGTCGTCCTCTCGGCGGACGTCAAGCGCGTGGACGGGCAGTTTACCCTCTTTGCGCGCGGGGGCCGCGAGAACACCGGCATCGACGCGATCGAGTGGATCAAAAAAGGCGTCGAGCGCGGCGCGGGCGAGATCGTTTTGAACAGCATCGACACGGACGGCGTGAAAAAGGGCTTCGACCTCGAAATGCTCGCGGCGGTCTGCGACGTTGTCTCGGTGCCGGTCATCGCTTCCGGCGGCGCGGGCGGCATCGATGATTTTGTGACTCTTTTCAAAACGCTGCCGCAGGTGGACGCGGGGCTCGCGGCCTCGATCTTCCACTTCGGCGAGGTGTGCATCCCGGACCTCAAGGCCGCCTTGCGCGAAAACGGCATTGCCGTAAGAATTTGAACGGAGAAATGATATGCTGAACATAGACGAACTGAAATTTGACGAAAGGGGCCTCATTCCCGCCGTCGTGCAGGACTGGCGCAGCGGCGAGGTGCTGACCCTGGCCTATATGAACCGCGAGAGCCTCGAAATTTCTCTGCGCGAGGGCCGCACCTGCTTCTGGTCGCGCTCCCGGCAGGAGCTTTGGCGCAAGGGCGAGACCAGCGGCAACACGCAGGAGATCGTTGACATCATCGCCGACTGCGACCGAGACAGTCTTGTCGTCAAGGTTAAAAAGGCCGGCCCGGCCTGTCACCTCGGCAACGAGAGCTGCTTTGTCGACCGCGTCTGGGAGAGCGACACGCTCCGCGATTTCTCGCCAGACCAGCTCTACAAGCTGATCCAGGGCCGTCAGACAGACCCGAAGGAGGGCAGCTACACGAGCTACCTCTTCGACAAGGGCATCGACAAGATCCTCAAAAAAGTCGGTGAGGAGACGACGGAGGTCATTGTTGCCGGCAAGGGCGGCGAGAAGGACGAGACGGTCTATGAGATTGCCGACCTCTACTATCACGTCATGGTCCTCATGGTCCAGATGGGCATCACGCCGGAGGAGGTCCTCTCGGAGCTTGCCAAGCGACACGTCATCGACAAAAAGGTCAAACAGGAAAAAATGGTCTGAAAGGATAGAATTCCGCGCAAAATGTCTGAATACGACAACAGCCGCCCGGGTGGGCGGCTTTTTCAGCGGAGGCGTCAAAGGACGCGGAGCATCCGCAGCGCGTCGGCATAGCTGCCGTCGCGGTATTTATAGTAGTGCGGGAGATCGCCGATCTTGACGAAACCGAACTTTTCATAGAGCGCAATGGCACGCGTGTTCTGCGCCACGACCTCGAGCTCGACCTGCTCGTACGCGAGGGCCTTGGCCTCGCGGAGCATGACAGCCATCAGCGCGCTGCCGAGGCCGAGACCCCAGAAGTCCCGCCGGACCGAAATGCCAAGCTCAGCGCGGTGGGCGTAGCGGCAGGCCGGGCGGACGGGGTGGATGTCGAAATCTCCGACGACGGCGCCGCAGCAGTCAAAGGCCGAGACGCACAGTGAGCGCGGGTCGTCGAGCTTTTCGCGGATGAAGGCGCGCTCTGTGTCGAGACTGCCGCCGATCTCGTCGGCGTAGGAGGAGAGAAAGTCGGTTTCGCCCATGATCGCCTTGAGGTAGGCGAGAGAGACGGGGGCATCCGCCTCGACGGGGCTGCGGAGCGTGACTGTCAGGCCATCCTTTAGCGCAAGTGCTTCGGGTGGGTAGTTCATGGCGGGGCCTCCTGCAAAATTGAGATGCCACCAGTATAGCAAATCCGGCCGGAAAAGCAAAGGCCCTGCCGATTTTTTGCGAAAAAGAAAAAAATACAGATTATATCCTTGACAAATCAGGTTTTTATGGTAGAATAAATCTCGCGTTGACAAACGAATATGCGGGCATAGCTCATTTGGCAGAGCGCCACCTTGCCAAGGTGGAGGTAGCGAGTTCGAATCTCGTTGCCCGCTCCATTTCCCCGCGAAGCTTTGCTTCGCGGGGAAACAACAAAGTAGAATATGGCACCATAGCCAAGTGGTAAGGCAGTGGACTGCAAATCCGCGAGTCCCCGGTCCGAATCCGGGTGGTGCCTCCAGTTAAAAAGCTCCACGAGCGTTGCTCGCGGAGCTTTTTTCGTTTAAAAAGCCTCGGCTTTCTGAACGAGGAGGATGCGCTGCGCTGCGCGCCTCGGGGCTCGCGAAGCGAGCCCGGCGACGCACGCTTCGCGAGAAGTATTTTTCCCGACGTACAGAAGGTGAATTGCACAGAAGGGGCAAGAGAAGCCGCCCTGGGGCGCGCCGCCGGGAAAAATGATCCCATTTGTTCGCGCCTGCGGGCGCGAATTCTGCGAAGCTTTACGTTGGGACGAAAGACGGGGGACGAGCGGGTCACTCCTTTTCCGCCATTTCCTTGATTTCGGCCGGGGTGAAGGTATAGACCTTGTCGCAGAAGTGGCAGCGGATCTCGGCGGTCTCGCCGGAGGCGGCCATCTCCTCCAGATCGGTCTTGCTGATGCTTGCCACCGCCGCGGCTACGCGCTCACGGCTGCAGGTGCAGCGGTATTCGACCGGGGTGCGCGAGAGGACCTCGTATTCGGCGCCCTTGAGGACGCCGGCAAGAAGCTCGTCCGCCGTTCCGGTCTTCAGCACGTCCGTCACCTGACCCATCGCGCGGATGTTGTCCTCGATCGCGTCGATCACCGTGTCCGGCGCGCCGGGCAGGAGCTGGACGATGAAGCCGCCCGCGCACAGCACGCTGCGGTCCGTGTCCACCAGCACGCCCAAACCGCAGGCCGCGCCGATCTGGTCGCTCTCGGCGAGATAGTAGGTGAGATCCTCCGCAACCTCGCCCGAGACGAGTGCCGTCGAGCCGATATACGGTTCCTTGAGGCCGATGTCGCGGCTGACCGTCAGCGTGCCGTTCGTGCCGACCGCGCCGCCGACGTCGAGCTTGCCCTTTTCGTTGAGCGGCAGATCGACCAGTGGATTGTCCACATAGCCGCGCACGTTGCCGCCATTGTCCGAAACGGCGATCACGCTGCCGAGCGGTCCGCCGCCGTTGAGACGCACCGTGACGGACGCCTCGTCCTCCTTGAGAAGATCGCCGAGGATCGAAGCGGCGCATAGCGTCCGCCCCAGCGCGGCGGTCGCGACAGGGGAGAGGTCGTGCAGCGCGCGGGCCTTTTCAACGAAGTCCCGGCCGCTCACGACGGATATTTTGACAAGGCCGTCCTTTGTGACGGCGCGAATGATCTGATCCATAGCAGCACCTCGCAGTTTACATAATGTTTTTCTTAATGCGGCGTGTTCTCGGCGATGAGGAAAATGCGGCCGTTTTCGCATTGCGGTCCGTCGGTGCGGACCTCGATGTTCACAAAACCTGCCTCCGCGAGACGGGCGCAAAGTGTCTCTGGTTCGTGGACATATTCGACGTGCTCCTCGCAGGAGCGCTGCCAGAAACGGCCGCGCCGCGTGAAGAGATCCATCCCGTAGCAAAGCGTCTGCTCGCCCTCGTCGAAATCGGCGCGCCAGAGACAGAGACTGTTTTCGTCCTCGTCGACGGAAGTCGAGCCGTCGAGCGAGCGCAGGCGCTGTGGAGAGTTTATGTCGAAAACAAAAATTCCATCCGAATCGAGAAAAAGGTGAAGCCGCCGCAGCAGCTCCGGCAGATCGCCGGGCGGCAGGTAGTTGATGGCGTCGAGACAGGACACGGCGGCGTCGACCGTGCCGTAGAGGTCGAGCTCCGTCATGGACTGGCACAGAAACAGCGGTGGGATGACGTCCGGCAGCTTCGCGAATTTCTCCTGCGCGAGCATAAGCATGTCCGTTGAGGCATCCGCCGCGATCATTTCATAGCCGCGCTGCGCGAGCAGGGCCGTGAGCGTGCCGGTCCCGCAGCCGATGTCGAGGATGGTCCGGACGCGCTTTTTTCGGGCGGCGAAGGCCGACTCATAGAGGTCGGCAAAGGCGATGTAGTCCACATCGCTCGTGAATTTGTCATAAACGGGGGCCAGCGGACCGTAAGCATTCAAATCGATTTTCCTCCTCGGGTGAATAAAACGGCCATTTAAAAAATGGCCGTTTGGATTATGGATTTTGGGGGAAGCTTATTTCTGCTCCTCCTAATCAGCGAGACGCTTGAACACGGTCGCATAGCCCTCCTGACCGTATTGCAGGGAGCGGTTGACGCGGCTGATCGTCGCGCTGGAAGCGCCGGTCTTTTCGAGAATCTCGTTGTAGATGCAGCCCTGATTGAGGAGGGACGCGACCTGATAGCGCTGCTCCATAGCCTGGAGTTCTGTGATCGTGCAGAGGTCTTCAAAAAAATTGATACACTCGTCAACAGACTTCAGAGTGAGGATCGCCTTGTACATTTCTTCGTTGCGGGGCTTTTTAGTCTGTTTATTCATTTTAGATGCACCACCTATTGTTTTTTTATGTCGTCGGAGCAGGGCTCCGTTTTGAAAAATCAAGAGCAAAGGCTGTTGTTTTCCACCCGCGAACATTGTACAGCATTAAAGAGACAAAGTAAAGCCCTAATTCATTCCCTCGACAAAAAATAAACGAGAGTTTACGCGGAAAACGGCAAAAAAACCGCAAACTGACGATTTGACGCGTCGGGGCAAAAGGCCCTTGCAAAAGAGAGCGCAATCATATACAATCAATAGAAGCAAAACAAAACTAAAACACAAACTACGAGGTGACGCACATGGTCAAGGCAATCGTTGGCGCAAACTGGGGCGACGAAGGAAAGGGAAAGATCACGGATATGCTCGCGGAGAGCTCGGACATGGTCATCCGCTTTCAGGGCGGCGCAAACGCAGGGCACACCATTATCAATAACTACGGGCGCTTTGCGCTTCATTCTCTCCCGTCGGGCGTCTTTTATCCGCATGTGACAAATATCGTCGGCAACGGCGTGGCGCTCAACATCCGCAGCTTTTCGGAAGAGATCAAGTCCCTCGAGGCTGGCGGCGTGCCCGCGCCGCACATCATCGTTTCAAACCGCGCGCAGGTCGTGATGCCCTATCACATCCTGTTCGACGCCTACGAGGAGGAACGTCTCGGCGGCAAGGCCTTCGGCTCGACGAAGTCCGGCATTGCGCCGTTTTATTCCGACAAGTACGCGAAAATCGGCTTCCAGGTCAACGAGCTGTTTGACGACGCGCTTTTGAAGGCCAGACTCAAGAATGTCTGCGAGATCAAAAACGCGCTGCTCGAGCACCTCTACCACAAGCCGCTGCTTGACCCGGAAGAGCTCTATCAGGAAATGGTCGCCCAGCGCGAGCTCATCGCGCCCTTCGTCGGCGACACCGCCGTCGCGGTCCGCGCGGCGCTCGACGCGGGCAAGCAGGTCCTGCTCGAGGGCCAGCTCGGCACGCTCAAGGACCCCGACTTCGGCATCTACCCGTTCGTCACGTCCTCGAGCACGCTCGCGGGCTACGGCTGCGTCGGCGTTGGCGTGCCGCCCACGCAGTTTTCGGATGTCATCGCGGTCACAAAGGCATATTCCAGCGCCGTCGGCGGGGGAGACTTTGTATCGGAGCTCTTCGGCGACGAGGCAGAGACGCTGCGCAACCGCGGCGGCGACAAGGGCGAGTACGGCGCGACCACTGGCCGTCCGCGCCGCGTCGGCTGGTTTGACGCCGTCGCCACGAAATACGGCTGCCGCATGCAGGGCGCAACGCAGGCCGTCCTCACGGCCATCGATGTGCTCGGCTATCTCGACGAGATCAAGGTCTGCGTCGGCTACGAGATCGACGGTAAGGTCGAGACCGAATTTCCCGTGACCTCCCGCCTCGACCGCGCGAAGCCGGTCTTTGAGACGCTGCCCGGCTGGAAGTGCGACATCCGCGGCATCACGGATTACAACAAGCTGCCGAAAGAGGCCCGCGACTATGTCGAATTCATCGAAAGCGCCATCAAGACGCCGATCAAGATGGTCTCGACCGGCCCGAAGCGCGAGGACATCGCCCAACGCGGCTGAAACATTCCGGTCCGCGTTTTCGTCTGAAGACGGAAAGGAGAGATCAAAGTGCAGGAAATGATCTATACCTGGGCGGCGCTGATCGTCGTTTTCCTCATCGTTGAGGGACTGACGGCGGGGCTCGCCTCCATCTGGTTCGCACTCGGCTCCGTTGCGGCGCTCGTGAGCGCCTTTCTCGGCGCGCCGGTCTGGCTGCAGATCACGCTCTTCGTCATCGTTTCGGCGCTGACGCTGATCTTCACGCGGCCGCTTGCCCGCAAATACGTCAACAAGCGCATTGAACCGACGAACGCCGACCGTTTGATCGGCGCGTCCGCGACCGTCACGGAGCGGATCGACAACATCGCCGCAAAGGGCTATGTCACAGCCGGCGGCCGGCTCTGGCCCGCGCGCAGCAAGTCCGGGGAACCCATCGAAAAGGATACTGTCACGGTCGTGCGTTCGATCGAGGGCATCAAGCTCATCGTCGAACCGCTTTCCGCAGAGTAAACCATGCGGCCGCGCAACGCGGCAGAAAGAGGAGGAGAAAATGGATTATGCTGTTCCCGTATTGCTCGTTATCATCGCGCTCATCATCATTATCCGCAACGTCCGCATCGTCCCGCAGGCACACGCCTTCGTCATTGAGCGCCTCGGCGCTTACAGCACGACCTGGCACACCGGCCTGCACTTCAAGATCCCGTTCATCGAAGTAGTCTCCAAGAAGATTTCGCTCAAGGAGCAGGTCCTCGATTTCCCGCCCCAGCCGGTCATCACGAAGGATAACGTCACCATGCAGATCGACACGGTCCTCTACTACGAGATCACCGATCCGAAGCTCTACACCTACGGTGTCGAGAACCCGCTCTCCGCGATCGAAAATTTGACCGCGACGACGCTCCGCAACATCATCGGCGACCTCGAGCTTGACCAGACCCTCACCTCCCGAGACGTCATCAACAACGAGATGCGTTCCATCATCGACGAGGCGACCGACCCCTGGGGCATCAAGGTCAACCGCATTGAGCTCAAGAACATCCTCCCGCCCAAGGAGATCCAGGACTCCATGGAAAAGCAGATGAAGGCCGAACGCGAGCGCCGTGAGCAGATCCTGCGCGCCGAAGGTGTAAAGCGCTCCGCCATCCTCGTGGCCGAGGGAGAAAAGGAATCAGCCATCCTGCGCGCGGACGCCTCCAGACAGACGAAGATCCTGCAGGCGGAGGGCGACGCGGAGGCCATTCTCAAGGTCCAGACCGCCACGGCCGAAGGAATCAAAAAGATCAACGAGTCCGCCCCGTCCGAGGCCGTGCTTCGCAT
>JAKOSQ010000110.1 GCA_029777215.1 Bacillota bacterium | reverse complement strand
TTCATGACGCCGTCGAGCTCGGAGAGCATGAGTTTGGCGATCTCGCGGATGTTCTCCTCGGACAGGCGGTTGAAGTAGACGATTTCGTCGATGCGGTTGATGAACTCCGGCCGCAGGAAATCGTTGAGCGCCTTGATGGCCTTGTCTTTTCCGAGGTCCGTGACCGAACCGCCGAAGCCGACCTTGCCCTCGTGCCGGTCGCTGCCGGCGTTCGTCGTCATGATGATGACGGTGTTTTCAAAGTTGACCGTCCGGCCCTGCGAATCGGTGACGCGGCCATCATCGAGAATTTGCAGCAGGACGTTCATGACGTCCGGATGCGCCTTTTCAATTTCGTCAAAGAGAATGACGCTGTAGGGCTTGCGACGGATTTTTTCCGTGAGCTGACCGGCCTCATCATAGCCGACATAGCCCGGAGGCGAACCGATGAGGCGGGAGACGGAGTGCTTTTCCATGAATTCGGACATGTCGATGCGGATGAGCGCCTCGGGCGAATTGAAGAGGTCCTCGGCGAGCCGCTTGACAAGCTCCGTCTTGCCGACGCCGGTGCTGCCGACGAAGATGAAGCTCACAGGCTTGTGCTTGACGGCGAGGCCGATGCGGTTGCGCTTGATGGCGGCGCAGACGGTGTCCACCGCCTCGTCCTGGCCGATGATGTGCGCCTTGAGGCGTTCGGAGAGACCGGAGAGCTGCTCGAACTCGTCCTCGCGGATGCTCGAAGCGGGGATCTTTGTCCAGAGCTCGATCACGCGGGCGAGGTTTTCTTCCGTGAGCTGGGGCTTGCCCTTGGCGCGCAGACGCATCAGTTCGTCCGTGAGCTGGAGGCTCTGGCTGCGAATTTCCGCCAGACGCGCAAAGTTGTCGTTTGAACTGTCAGCGAGCAGGAGCTCGCGCTCCTTGTCGAGGTCCTTGAGGTCCTTGTCAATGATCGCCATGCGCTCGATGTCCGGATTTTTGAGGTTCACGTCCGAGCAGGCCTCGTCGATGAGGTCGATGGCCTTGTCGGGGAGGAAGCGGTCCGTGATGTAGCGCTCGGAGAGCGTGACGGCCTTGCGGCACATTTCCTCGGAGATGGTTACGCCGTGGAAGTCCTCGTAGTAGTGGGCGATGCCGCGGATGATCGCGACGCTGTCCGTGATCGAGGGCTCGCCGACCGTGACCGGCTGGAAGCGGCGCTCGAGCGCGGTGTCCTTTTCGATGTGCTTGCGGTACTCGGTGAAGGTGGTTGCACCGATCACCTGGATTTCACCGCGCGAGAGGGCGGGCTTGAGAATGTTGGCGGCGTTCATGCTGCCCTCGGCGTCGCCCGCGCCGACAATGTTGTGGACCTCGTCAATCACGAGGATCACGTTGCCCTGCTTCTTGATTTCCTCGATGAGGCCCTTCATGCGGGACTCGAACTGGCCGCGGAACTGCGTGCCGGCGACGAGGGACGTGAGGTCGAGGAGATGGACCTGCTTGTCGCGGAGCTTGTAGGGGACGCGGCCATCCGCGATGCGCTGGGCGAGGCCCTCCGCGATCGCGGTTTTGCCAACGCCCGGCTCGCCGATGAGACAGGGGTTGTTTTTCTGGCGGCGGTTGAGAATCTGGATGACGCGCTCAAGCTCCTCCTCGCGGCCGATCATCGAGTCGAGCTGGCCGTTCGCGGCGCGTTCGGTGAGATCGATGCAGTAATTTGAGAGGAATTTCGACTTCTGACCGCGCGGCGGCTCCTTGGTGTCGCTGCGCGCGCCGCCGGGACCCTCGTAGGAGGCGGGCTGCGGGTAGGCGGAATTCATCGTGGCCTCCGGCCCGAAGAGCCGGTCGAGGTAGGGGAAAGTAGCGGTCTTGCCGGTGTCGGCGTCGTCGGAGGCGGGCTCGTTGCTTTCAAGGTCGCGCAGCGTGTCCGCCGCGCCGGTGATCGCATCGGTCATCTCATTGGTGAGCGTGTCAAGGTCCTCGTCTGTGATACCCATGCGGTTCATGATATCGTCCACGGGCTTGATGTGGAGCTCGCGGGCGCACTTGAGGCAGAGACCTTCATTGACTGTGACCCCGTTTTCGACCTTCGAGACAAAGACAACGGCCATATTTTTCTTACAACGGGAGCAAACTGTAGGCTGCATAGTTTTAAAACCAATCCTTTCGAAAAGCCTGGGCATGAAGCGTCCGTGGCGCTGCCGCGGCCTTGCGGCAGACAGCGGGGGGCTGCGTATGTGAAAGCGGCGGGATCGCCGCGGGAGAGATCAGACGGAGAGAAAATAGGGCAGGAAATTAAAGCGGATGAAAAACATCGACAACACGGTGCTCTTGAGGCCCGACTCCGGCAAAAACATGCCGCCGAAGCGCAGCGCCCAGCCGGCGATGAAGCAGAACATCATGCCGGCCGCCGCGCCGGCGATGAGACCGCCGATGCGGTTGAGCCGCTCGTTGCCCGGAATTTTGAGGTTGAGGTTCACGATGTTGACGATGACCGTAATGATGATCATTGAAAGCAGGAAGAAAATGAGAAAGCTCAGAAGATAGGTGACATCGCCGCACAAAACGTCCACGATCGCGCTCTGGAGCGAAATTTTTTCGCTGTCCGCCTTCTGGACGGCCTGCGCTGCCATGCGCTTGGCGGTGCCGGAATAGACGCCGACCTTTTCATAGCTTTTTTCGCAGAGCTGCTGACGGAGCGCCGGCTTCTGCTTGATCGCGTCGTCGACGGACAGCCCAGAGGCGTTGCCGTCGAGCAGGGCGTTGAGACTGGAGTTGACAACGCCGTCCG
>JAKOSQ010000109.1 GCA_029777215.1 Bacillota bacterium | reverse complement strand
CCCCTTTTCAGGCGTCCCCGTCGCGATTTTGTCGTGTTTAAATCATGTCGATGATTTTTTCCTTGGGGATGACGCCAACGGACTGGTTGCGGACCTGACCGTTCATCAGAACGACGAGCGTCGGGATGCTCATGACGCCGAATTTGGAGGCAAGCTCCGGCTCTTCGTCGACGTTTACCTTGCCGACCTTGATGTCGGTTCTCTCATCCGCGATTTCGTCGACGACCGGGGAGAGCATGCGGCAGGGACCACACCAGCTGGCCCAGAAATCGATCAGGACGGGTTTGTCGGAGTTTACGGCCTCTGCTTCAAAATTTGCCTTGGTCAAAGTAACAATAGCCATAGTCAATTCTCCTTTGCATTGTGGTTTTTCTGCTTATCTATGTTTGTTTTGCGCGTTTTGGTTCACAGCGGAGCCTTCTTGATCTTGCCAAAGGGGCGGGGATAGAGCTCCGGCGAGGGGGAGAGCTTCGGAATCATGACGATGCTGTGGGTGATGTCTGTGCCGGGAATGGTGTACGTTTTCAGTTCCGGTGCGCCGCCGCCGAGGACTTGTATCGCGTGCCCGGCCTCTTTGAGCTCGTCTGCGCAGTCCGGGCCCTTCATGGCGATGAAGACGCCGCCTACGTGGACAAAGGGCAGGCACAGCTCGCAGAGGATGTTCAGCCGCGCCACCGCGCGCGAAACGGCGACGTCGAAGCTGCCGCCGATATCCGAGCAGACGTCCTCCGCCCGCTCACAGACGCAGTGCACGTCCGAAAAGCCGAGCGTCTCGCAGACGTCCGCGACGAAGGCCATTCGCTTGCCGTGGCTGTCGAGCAGCGTGAGGTCAACATCCGGCTGCAGGATCTTGAGCGGGATGCCAGGAAAGCCCGCGCCGGTGCCGACGTCGACGACCGACCTGCCGCTGAAATCATATGCGGTCAAAAGTCCTGCACAGTCGAGAAAGTGGAGCCGCGCCGTGTCCTCCTCGCCTTTGATGGCAGTGAGGTTCATGACGGCGTTTTTTTCCGTCAGCATTTCGTAGTATGTGCGAAAGCGCGCAAATTTTTCCTCGGAAAACGGAATTTGCAGCGCAGTAAGACCGTCCGATAAGATTTGGTGCATGATCTCTCCTCTCATGTATGGGCGGTGAACTGGTGGCCGCAGTGGGGACAGACGAGCGTTACGTCGCCCAAATCGGGGGTGGTGGCGACCTTCGCCCCGCAGTTTTCGCACGTGAAGTAGCAGTGCTGACTGCGGAAGCGCCAGCGCTCGCAGCCCTCGCGCATGTCGCCGGTGATGTGCATGAATTTGTAGTTTTCGGCCTGCCGGGCGGCGAGGTTGCGCGACGCGCCGCGCCAGATGCCGAGCGAGAGACAGAGCGCGGCGAGAAAGAAGAAGAATACGGCGAGCTTGCCGAGGAGCAGAAACACGACGGCGGCGAGAATGAGCGTGAGACTCAGAGAGTCGATGCCGTTTGCGTGCGATTGGTTCGATTGCTTGTTCACGTTGGAGGCCTCCTGAAAAAAATCAAGGCGTATCGTTTGATACGCCTTGATAATAGCATATTTTTTCCGTTTCGTCTACTCTTATGCGTAGAAATCGTGTTCGCCGATCGTCGCGATGAAGGTGCGGGTCTGATCGAACCACTTCGAGGAGGCCAGCGTAGGATTGACGAAATACAGCGCCTTGCCGACGACGCTCGCGCCCTCGAGACAGGCCTTTGCCGCAGCAAGGGACTCCTCGTTCGGCTCGGCGTAGATGCCGCCCGTCGTGATGACGGAGAACTGCACGCCGAAGCGGTTGTCAAAGACGACGTCGTGAACGCTGTTCGGGCAGCTGGGATCGGCGACGCGGTTGAGCACCACGTTTCCGACCGCGACCTTTCCTTCAAAGGGCTGGTTTCCGGCCTCGGCGTTAATGAGGTGGGACAGCCAGTAGAGGTCTTCCGCGTTATAGGTGGCATCCGCCGACGCCAGAGGCAGCGGGTCGTCCGCCGCGAGACTGACGGAGGCGCTCTCGGCGTCCCATGCGACGGTGTACTGCAGGCTTCCGGCGAGGATACGCACCGGGAGCGCGGCTTCGCCGCCGAGGTTCTGGAGGCCGTCTGCCAGGTAGAAGCAGCGGTCGTTGACGGTTACGTATTTCTGTCCGTCCGCCGCCTTGAGGCTCAGCCCCTCCGCAGTGACGGTAACGGTGCCGGTTGCTTCGTCCCGGACGATGTCTGCCTGTATGCCCGCCGCGTCGTAGAAGGCGGCGATCGGCATGTAGACCGTGTCGCCGAGCGCGGTCCCGTCGGCGGCCTTGATGCCGTTGAGGTAGACGGGGACGATGCTCTCAGCGTGCTGCTGCACGACGGTGGACGTGACGGTTACGGGAGCGGCGAGCGCGTCGGCATTTGTGCCGGCAGCCGGGGTGGTGAAGCCGCTGACCATACAGGCGAACAAACAGATGACGCATAACACGGCTATTCTTTTTTTCGAGAATACTTTCATGAAATGCTCCTGCTTTTTTACAATTCGTTTTTTCGCGGTGCCGTATTCTGCAAGAACGGCACTCGTGGATTTTCATTTTTGTGAACTAATTATTTCATTTTTGCGTCAAAAAAGCAATAGGGATTTTGTACAAACTGACATACGAGAAGTGATGGAAGCTGAACAGCGGCACAAAATAGGGCTAAAAAGGTGCAAAAACGGAGAAATAATTTCAAAATATAGTGGAAACGAGACTCTGACGTTTAGACGAAAAAGGTCGGCCGAGGGGGTCCTTTTCGGCTAAAAATGCAAGAAGGTTGTCAATAATTTTTCCTTATGTAAATCAAAATTACGGCTCTGAGGGGGCTGCGTCGACCCGATTTGTGGGATTTCACCACCATATTATGTAACCTTTTGAGGCATGAAGTGGGGGCAACGTGCATAAAATCGGACATGCCTGAAAGGGGGGCTGACGCCGTGAAAGCAAATAAAAGCATCCTGCTCCTGACGCTTCTGGCGGCTGTCGCCTGCGCCGCGGCCGCGCTTTGCGGCACGCCGCAGGGGACGGCCCGGCTCGACGCGGCGTTTGCGGCTGCACAGTCGGCGGTGGAAAACGCGGGGCTTGTCCCGCGGCGGAGCGCGCCGCAGGAAAGGGAAACGACGGCGCTGTCTGTCCCGGCGCCGGAGAGCTCGCTGCCGCCCTTCACGGCCCCCTCGCCGACGCCCCCGGCCGGGAGCGGGACAGACGAAAACGCGACGCCGAAGATTATCCCGACGACGATACACGGCGGCATGGTGCTTACGAACGAGACGAGCTATGAGCTCGATCTCGGCGCGCTCGTGAACGAGGGCACCGGTGTGCGTCTCGGCGCGGACGCGCCGCAGGTCCTCATCATCCACACCCACGGCAGCGAAGCCTACGCGCCGGACCCGGTCTTTCCCGACTACCATCCGACCGACACCTTCCGCAGCGCCGACGCGGACTACAGTGTCATCCGCGTCGGGGACGAGCTGGCGAAATGCCTCGAGGCGGACGGCATTTCGATCGTGCACGACCGCAATATTTACGACGCGCCGAGCTATACCGGCAGCTACGCCAAAAGCGGCGACGCGATCCAGAAATATTTGCAAAAATATCCCTCCATTTCCGTCGTGTTTGACGTGCACCGCGACGCGATCGGCGACAGCGGCGTTGTGTACAAGACCGTCTCGGAGGCGGGCGGCACGCCCTGCGCGCAGGCGATGCTGGTCGTTGGTGCGGCAGAGAATGGGCTTTATCATCCGAACTGGCAGCAAAATCTGAAATTTGCGCTCTATCTCCAGCAGAAGGCGCTCGAAAAGCACCCGACGCTCATGCGCCCGATCGCGCTCAAAAAGGGCCGCTACAACCAGCAGCTCGCGTGCGGGTCCGTGATCCTCGAGGTCGGCAGCAGCGGCAACACGCTCTCCGAGGCGCTCGGCGCGGTTCGCCTTTTCGCCGAGACGGCGGGACCGGCGCTCAAGGCCCTGCAAAAGAACTGAGATAAATCCAATATAAAACGGAAACCGCAAAAAAAATGTAAAATTGAGAACAGGAACGAAAGACGGACAAAATTTAGTCCGCGGGAGAATATTTGCCCCGCTTCGGGACGATACTGATAGCAGATCGTACAAAGGAGCGTGGAAAAATGGATATCAGCGAGATCATGACGGGACAGGTCGTTTCGATTTGCGAGGACGAGCCGGTCATCGCGGCGGCGCGGCTGATGAAGCAGTACAATTTCGGTGCGGTGCCGGTCCGCGACGAGCGCGGCAGACTCAAAGGCATCGTGACGGACCGCGACATCGTCCTGCGCTGCGTCGCGCCGGGCGCGTCGCAGCGGGACCTCCGGGTCAGCGAGATCATGACGCGCAACCTCGAGACGGCCGCGCCGCACGAGGACGCGGGCGAGGTGGCCCGGCGCATGGCCGAGCGGCAGGTGCGCCGCGTGCCGGTCACGTACGACGGAATGCTCATCGGCATCGTGGCGCTCGCGGACATGGCCCGCAGCCGGAGCTGCGACATGGAGGCCGGCGAAGCCCTGTCCGGCATCTCGGAAAATTTTCGCAAAAAATAAGGAAAGCGGGCGCGAGACATCGCGCCCGCTTCCACTTGCCGGAGGGTTCAGCGAAGTTCGCGCCCGCGCTGCGGGCTTTTTTGCCGGTTTATCCATTTGCGGCGACCGCGAGCAGCGGGGCCATTCTGGTGTAAATGGCGGCAAAGTCGCTGATGGGCAGCGGGTTTTCCCCGAGACCCATTTCGACCGTGTAGCCGGGCAGATTCCAGTCTTGAATGAACCAGTCCTTGTAGCCCGCGTTGTCGCTCACGGGCGGCGTTTCAGACAGGGCGTAGCCGCTCGCCTCGGCGAGCTTTTCGCCGAGCGCCCGCGCGCCGGGCGGATCGAAGTCCGCAAAGCGCCAGTAGATCACCTCGCCCTGTGTGTGCAGCGAGAGCGTCACGTCCGGCGAGCCGGCCTGCGTGAAGGCGGCGAGCGCGCGGGATTCGGGCGCGGAGAGTGGGTAGGGGCCGACATAGTCGCGCGGCGCTGGCCCTGTGTAGCCCTGCGCAAATTTGATCTCCTTCGCTTTCTCCCAGTTCGCAGGGTACTGGAGATTGAGGTCCGTGCCCTGAAGATTGGCCTTCCAGCCGTCGGGGAAGGGGATCGCAGGGTAATTGCGCGCGATTTTGCGCGCGCTCGCAGTTTCGCTCTGACCGAGCCTGCCAAGCACGAGATCGACGCCGTCGGGGTTCACGAGCGGCATGAAGCACAGGCGGTTTTCGCGCAGCAGGCGCGCGGCGTCGAGCCCGGCAACGCTCCCGCCCATCTGCGCGGCGGAAAAAAGATCGTCCATGAACTTTAAAAGGACGCTCGATGTGATCCACTCGTTTGCGTGGTGCGCGGCGTTGTACCAGACGCGGCGCGGGCCGGTCCCGGCGCAGATATAGAGCAGCGGTCGGGCGAGGACGCTGCGTCCGTACTCCGAGAGCGTCACGAAGGGGTATGCGCCCGCCATGCGGTTCATTTCGAGGTAGACCGCGTCCGAGGACGGCACGAGGGGCGCGCCGCCCGCCGGAAACATTGGGTGCGGGGCTGCGGAAAAGGTCTGTCGACAGTTTTTCATTCTGACCTCCGTTTCAAAAAAATCAAGCAAACAAAATTTTCATTTTTCCCGTTACGCTTCATTCTATGCGGCGCGGCGGCGCGCAGGCAAACGAGTGAATATTTGCTCCGCTTAAAACGCCCCGGGACGAACATACTGATAGAGCGGGCACGCAAAGAATAAAGAAAAACGGGGGAGCAGGGATGAAAAGGAAAATGAAACGAGCCGGGGCGCTGGTCTTCGCCCTTGCACTGGCGCTGACGGCGGCGGCGCCGGAGGCTTACGCGGCGGAGCCGCAGGAACGGATGCTTGTGCCGATGGGCTGCGCGGTCGGCATTCAGCTGCAAACGAATGGTGTGCTGGTGGTCGCGCT
>JAKOSQ010000108.1 GCA_029777215.1 Bacillota bacterium | reverse complement strand
GCGGTCGTGTGGATCACGCGCTTGATGATCGGGGCCTTTTCCGGGTCCATCACGCGATCACCGAGTTCTTTCGTGATGATCTCAAAGCTTGTCTTTTCAATGTCCGCCGGTAAAACGTGTTCGAGTTCCATCAGACGCCCGCCTCCAGAATGTCGTAGATTTTTTTCATGTCCATGTGGGCGCGCAGGGCCTCGGCCAGAAGGTCGTACTGCCGCTGCTTGTGCTCCTCGCCCGAGACCTTGCCGAGGGAGGCCGGGTCGACGCCCTTTTTCTCCGCGAGCGCCAGAATGACCGCGCCCGCGACCTCGTCGCCGTCCAGAATGCCGTGGACATAGCTGCCGTAGACGCTGCCAGCCTGGCAGCCGTCGCGGCGCGAAGTGCCGGTCACGCTGTCCGAGAGCTCGGCCACCGGAGCGAGGCTCTCCGTCTCGCCCATGTGGATCTCGTAGCCCTCAAATTCCCGGCCGGCAAGGCCCGCGAAAAGGCCGCCAACCGCGTTGAAGCGCCCGGTCACGCGCGTGCGCGTTTTCTGCCGGGTGAAGACCGTCGAGACCGGCAGCAGGCCCATGCCGCGAACGCTGCCGCCCTCCTCGACACCGTAGGGGTCGGAAAGCGACTGCCCGAGCATCTGGTAGCCGCCGCAGATGCCGAAAACGGCGCAGCCGGCATCGTTGAGCTGCAAAATGCGGGCCTCCAGTCCGGTCTGGCGCAGCCAGAGCAGGTCCTTCATCGTGTTTTTCGTGCCGGGCAGGATCACCATGTCGGGGTTTCCGAGTCCGGCCACCGTGTCCACATAGCGGACGGAGACGCCGTCGACGGCCTCGAGCGCGCGAAAATCCGTGAAGTTTGAAAGGCGCGGGACGCGGATGACCGCAATGTCCACAAGCGCCGCCGTGCGGTTCGTCAGGCGCTCGGAAAGGCTGTCCTCGTCGTCGATGTCGAGGTGGAGATACGGCACGACGCCGACGACCGGGATGCCTGTGAGCTCCTCGAGCTGCCGCACGCCGGGCGTGAGGATACTCTCGTCGCCGCGGAATTTGTTGATGACGAGCCCCTTCACCATTGCGCGCTCGTCAGGGTCGAGCAGTCCGACCGTGCCCCAGAGCTGGGCGAAGACGCCGCCCCGGTCGATGTCGCCGACGAGGAGCACCGGGGCCTTCGCGGCCTTTGCCATGCCCATGTTGACGAAACAGTCGTCGTTTTTGAGATTGATTTCCGCCGGAGAGCCCGCGCCCTCGATGACGATTACGTCGTTTTCATCGGAGAGCTGCTGATATGCGCGCATGACGTCCGGCACGAGCTGCTTTTTAACAGCGAAATACTCGCGCGCCGTCATCTGGCCCCAGACCTCGCCATTGACGATGACCTGAGAGCCGGTGTCGTTCGTCGGCTTTAAAAGGATGGGATTCATCAGCACCGAGGGCTCGACGCCCGCCGCCTCGGCCTGCACGACCTGCGCGCGGCCCATCTCCAGACCCTCGCGGGTGATGAAGGAGTTGAGCGCCATGTTCTGCGCCTTGAAGGGTGCGACGCGGCAGCCGTCCTGCCTGAAGACGCGGCAGAGGCCCGCCGCGAGAATGCTCTTGCCGGCGTTCGACATCGTGCCCTGTACCATGATTGCTTTTGCCATAGTCACTCCTCCCCCGCGCTCAGTCGCAGAAAGTGTTCGATCAGGCGTGGATCAGACTCATAGAAAAGGTGCGGAAAGCCCGCGAGCAGACGTTCCTCGGCGTGCATGCACTGCCAGCGCCGCGCACCGGAAGGCTTCTCCGCCGTGCAGGCGTCGCCGCAGTCCTCACTCTCGAAATAGTGGAATTCGTGGCCGCGAATCTGCTCGCCGGCGTCCAGCAGCGCCGTCGAGGCATTCGCGGTCAGCGTGATATAGCCGAAGCGCGAGAGCTTTTTTGTCCGGTGCGCAACAGCGTCGAGGACGCCGGCCATCGGCCAGAAATTGCCGTCCATGTCCTCGAGCTCGCGGTGGAGATAGAGAAAGCCGCCGCACTCGGCAAGACAGGGCATCCCGGACTTTACCGCCGCCGCGATCGAGTTGCGCATGGGGCCGTTTTCGCTCAGCTCCCTCGCGTAGAGCTCCGGGTAGCCGCCGGTCAGAAGCATTCCCTGTGTTCCCGCCGGAAGCGCGCTGTCGTGGATGGGCGAGAAAAATACGAGCTCCGCGCCCAACCGCTCCATGAGCGCGAGGTTGTCGCGGTAGAAAAAGCAGAACGCCTCGTCCCGCGCGACCGCAATCTTCGTTTTCGGCATTTGCGGCAGGACTTCGGGAACAGGCTCCGGCAGCTCCGGGGCGCTGCGGGCGAGCGCGAGCAGCGCGTCGAGGTCGAGCGTCGTTTCGAGCAAAGCCCCAAAGCGGCGCAGACGGTCGGAGAGGTCCGCAAT
>JAKOSQ010000107.1 GCA_029777215.1 Bacillota bacterium | reverse complement strand
CGAAAAGACCTTTTCGGACGCCTGCGCGCGGCTTATGGCCTTGCTTTCAAGCTTCGAGCGCGGGAGAGTCCTGCGGGACGGCGTGCCCGCCGCGATCCTCGGGCGCCCAAACGCGGGCAAGTCCTCGCTTTTGAACGCGCTGCTCGGCTATGAGCGGGCAATCGTCACGGACATTCCCGGCACAACGCGGGACACGGTGGCCGAGCGCGTGGTCCTCGGCGGCGTGAAGCTGCTGCTCTCGGACACGGCCGGCCTGCGCGAGACGGCGGACCCCGTCGAGCTGCTCGGCGTGGAGCGCAGCAAAAAGGCGGCCGAATCCGCCGATCTGGTGCTTGCAGTGTTCGACGGCGGCGCGCCGCTCTCGGCGGAGGACCGCGAGGTCATCGCCGCCGCAAAGGCCGCGCCGAAGCGCATCGCCGTTGTCAACAAAACGGATTTGCCGCAGGTTCTCGATGCCGCCGTCCTCGCTGCGGATTTCGACGTCGTGTGCGAGATCTCGGCGCGGGAGGGCAGGGGACTCGACGCGCTCTCGGACGCTGTCGCGGCCCTGTTCCCGCTGCCCGCAGCTCCGGCGGGGGACATCCTCACGAACGCCCGGCAGGCGGACGCCGTCTCCCGCGCGCTCACCTCGCTGCGCGCCGCGCTCGACGCCCAGCGCAGCGGTGCAACGCCGGACATCGTCCTCACGGAGACGGAAACAGCGCTGAGCGCTCTCGGCGAGCTCACGGGCCGCACCGTCCGCGAGGACGTGACCGAGCGCATTTTCGAGCGCTTTTGCGTCGGGAAATAAAACAGCAGCCCCGGTCCGAAAAGGACCGGGGCTGTTTATTAGCCAGGCGTTAGCTCATTGTAATCGTGCTGCCTGTCGGGACAACGCCGATGTAGGTCTTGCCGATGCCGAAGGTGACGGGGGTGCCGTCCAGCAGCTCATAGACGAAGGGGTCGTTCTCGCTCGAGCGGCTCCAGGTGATTGGAACAGACTTGCCGTTCACCATGAAGTATCCGCTGCCGCTGCCGACGAGCTGCACCGCGCGGCGGCCGTAATCGTCGACGATCTTTGTGTCCGCGAAGAGGACGAGGAGGTTTTTGAAGTCCACCGCCGACTTGGTCGTGCCGTCTATGTAGGTCTGGTTGTACTCATTGCCGTTGTAGACGCCCGTCGTCGCGTTATAGGTGAACTTTGTGTCCTTTATACCGCCGAAGTTCACGTTCACGCTCGCCGCAGGGGAGGCGGAAGCGCCGGGATCAACGCTGTCGGAAAAGCTCATACCATAATCGAAGGTGCCGTCGTGGTCTGTGCGGTAGCCGAGCTCCTTCGTGCAGGCGAGGAGCTTTTCGCCCGTCGTGAACATGCTGTGCTCGACGCCATATTTTTGGCGGGACTTGTCGCGGTAAAAGTATTTGCTCGCGTATGCGCCGCGGACGCCATCGATGTCGTTGATATTTTTGGAGCTGATATCGGAGTAGGCCTGCTCGCTGCCGCCGGCGTGGACGAAGATCGCGTCGTAGGCCTGCGCAACGCTGATGTAGTATGGGCGCGCCGAACGCATGCTGCCGATCGCCTCGACGCCGTCGAGACTCGTGAAGATGCCCTCGAGACGGGTGATGTTGCCCTCGGCGAGGATCTCATATAGGATGTCGCACTTTGACACGCCGCACTGCGGCAGCGCCACGTTGATGTTGTTGAGCATGACCGCGAACGGACGCACACTGCCGCGGTCGCTGTCGATCGTCTCTCCGGTGAGCGGGTTCGTGATGAGCTCGGGCGTCGACGTTTCCGTAACCTCCTCGGTCGCGGGCGCGGTGCTCGTCTCCTCCGGCTGCTTGCCGCAGGCGGAAAACAGCAGCGTCATCGCCAGGAGCAGGGGCAAAAGCTTTTTCATAGGAAGTACCTCCGTTTTTTTGATCCAAACGCGGAACAAGCTTTCCAAGGCTGTTCACGTTTACATAATACTCTCAATATCGCTTGTTGTCAAACCAAAGAGAGTGTGCTACAATATGCCCACATCCACAAATTCTTGCAAAGGAAGTCGTCATTATGTACGAAGAAATCGAAAAGGCCGCCCGCGCCGCGATGGCGGAGCTTCTGGAGACGGCAAAGGTCCCGGCAGGCGGGCTGGTCGTCGTCGGCTGCTCGTCGAGCGAGATCATGGGCGAGCGCATCGGCAAGGGCTCGACCCCCGAAGCAGCACAGGCCGTACTGCGCGGCATCCTGCCGCTGCTGGAAGAAAAGAAGCTTTTCCTCGCGGCCCAGTGCTGCGAGCACCTCAATCGCGCGCTCGTCGTCGAACGCGAAGCGGCGGAGAAGTTCGGCTATGAGATTGTCGCGGCGGTGCCGAAGGTGAAGGCCGGCGGCTCGTTCGCGACGGCGGCTTATCTGACCTTCAAGGACCCCGTGCTGGTCGAACATGTCAAGGCCGCCGCCGGCATGGACGTCGGCTGCACACTCATCGGCATGCACCTTAGGGATGTGGCCGTCCCGGTCCGGCTGCAGACGAAGCAGATCGGCGACGCACTCGTCACCGCCGCGCGCACCCGTCCGAAATACATCGGCGGTGCCCGCGCACAGTACGAATAAAATGCTCCGCCCGGACCGTCGGTTCGGGCGGAATTGTTCAATTAGACGAAAACGCGCCGTATTTGTTCCGAAAATATCTAAGCCCGTCTCAAATTTAACGCTTTAATTTGCTGTACAACGCTGTTATAATACAAATTAACCATTCTAAAGTGGAGGATTTTGTCCTCTCATCCGCGCCAGTTGTGCGCGTCAAAAGAACAACATGCCAAATGCGTGGTGGCAGGAGGAATACCCATGTATAAAATCATATCAAAGCGCCCCCTCAACGCGGCGGGGACGACGATCGAGATGGTCGTCGAAGCGCCGCTGGTCGCCCGGAAGTGTCTGCCGGGCCAGTTCATCATCTTCCGCGTCGACGAATTCGGCGAGCGCGTCCCGCTCACCATCGCGGACTACGACAGGGAAAAGGGCACGGTGACGATCATGTTCCAGCCCGTCGGCAGGTCCACGATGCTTCTCAACCAGCTCGAAGCCGGGGACGAGCTCGCGGACTTCGTCGGCCCGCTCGGAAAGCCGTCCAACATGGAGGGGCTCAAGCGCGTCGCGGTCGTTGGCGGCGGCGTCGGCTGCGCGATCGCCTATCCGGTCGCCAAGGGGATGCACGCAAAGGGCATCGAGGTCGACATGATCGCCGGCTTCCGCTCGAAGGACATCGTCATGTTAGAAGACGAGATGCGCGCGGCCTGCACAAACCTTTATGTCTGCACGGACGATGGGACCTACGGAGAAAAGGGCTTCGTCACCGACAAGCTCAAATCGCTCATCGAGGGCGGACGGCAGTATGACGAGGTCGTCGCCATCGGCCCGGGCGTCATGATGAAATTTGTCGCCAAGGCCACCGCTCCTTATAACATCAAAACCGTCGTCTCGCTCAACCCCATCATGATCGACGGCACCGGCATGTGCAGCTGCTGCCGCGTGACGGTCGGCGGCGAGATGAAGTTCGCCTGCGTGGACGGCCCGGAGTTCGACGGCCAGCTCGTCGACTGGGACGAGCTGCTGCGCCGCGGCGCTTTCTACAAGGAAGAGGAGACCGCGCAGAAGGAACATATCTGCAAGCTGACGGGAGGTGTGCGCCGTGGCTAATATGACCCCGACCAAAAATTCGATGCCCGAGCAGGACCCGAACGTCCGCAACAAGAACTTCGAGGAAGTCGCGCTCGGCTACACGAAGGAAACGGCGCTCGACGAGGCGCAGCGCTGCCTGCATTGCAAAAATTCACCCTGCGTCACCGGCTGCCCCGTGAATGTCCACATCCCGGACTTCATCACCAAGGTCGCCGCCGGCGACTTCGAGGGCGCTTATGAGGAGATCAAGCTCACGAACAGCCTGCCCGCCGTCTGCGGCCGCGTTTGCCCGCAGGAGAACCAGTGCGAGGGCAAGTGCGTCCGGGGCATCAAGGGCGAGAGCGTCGGCATCGGCCGGCTCGAGCGCTTCGTTGCCGACACGCACGCCGCTTCCGGCATCGCGGAAAAGGCCGGCGCGGTCGAGAAAAACGGCCACCGCATCGCGGTCGTCGGCTCCGGCCCCTCCGGCCTCACCTGCGCGGGCGATCTCGCCGCCATGGGTTACGACGTCACGGTTTTCGAGGCGTTTCACAAGGCCGGCGGCGTGCTGGTGTACGGCATCCCGGAGTTTCGTCTGCCGAAGGCCATCGTCCAGAGCGAGGTCGACGCACTGCTCCAAAAGGGCGTCAAGCTCGTGACTAACGCCGTCATCGGCCGGGCCGAGAGCGTCGACGATCTCTTTGCCGACGGCTTCGAGGCCGTCTTCATCGGCTCCGGCGCAGGTCTGCCAATGTTCATGCGCATCCCGGGTGAGAGCCTCTTGGGCGTTTACAGCGCGAACGAATACCTCACCCGCATCAATCTCATGAAAGCCTACTGTGAGGACTACGACACGCCGCTGAAAAAAGTGAGCCGCGTCGCGGTCGTCGGCGGCGGCAACGTCGCGATGGACGCAGCCCGCTGTGCCAAACGCATGGGCGCGGACGTGACCGTCGTCTACCGCCGCGGCATGGAGGAACTGCCCGCCCGCAAGGAGGAGGTCCACCACGCCGAGGAGGAGGGCATCGTCTTCAAGCTCCTCAATAATCCCGTCAAAATTCTCGG
>JAKOSQ010000106.1 GCA_029777215.1 Bacillota bacterium | reverse complement strand
GTGAAACATGCAAAACATCGCAGAGAGAGAAAAAAAGCGACTGGAATATCTGACAGACCCGGCGGTCTTTGCCGTGGGCCGTCTGTCGGCGCATTCGGACCATGATTTTTTTAACGGGCAGGGAGAAATGTTTTTCTCCCTGCCGCTCGACGGCGAATGGGCCTTCGAGGCGGCGGGCTCGCCGTCTGCGATCGACCGGGATTTCCTCAATCCCGGCTTTGCCGAACGCGCCGGGCGCGTGACTGTGCCGGGACATCTGCAACTGCAGGGCCACGGCGAGGCGCAGTATGTCAACACCATGTACCCCTGGGACGGATGCGAGGAAATTTGCCCGCCGGAAATCCCGCAAAAGCGCAACCTTGCCGGCTGCTATGCCCGCGCGTTTACGCTGCCGGTGCTGACCGGCCGTTTGCGTCTGCGCTTTGAGGGCGTCGAGAGCTGCGTCTATGTCTGGCTCAACGGCAAATTTGTCGGCTACAGCGAGGACTCGTTCACGCCGTCCGAATTTGACGTGACAGCACAGGCAAGGCCGGGGGAGAACGTGTTGTCCGTGCTCGTCGTCCGCTGGTGCAGCGGAAGCTGGCTCGAGGACCAGGATTTCTGGCGCTTTTCGGGCATCTTCCGCAGCGTCCGGCTGCTGCAGGTCCCGGAGGGACATGTCGACGACCTCGAGGCAAAGGCCGAAATCGCCGAGGACCTGCATTCCGCGCGCCTGCGTCTGACGGCAAAGTGCGCTGGGGAGGGGTACAAAACAGAATTTTCTGTCCTCGACCCCGACGGCAACCCTGTCGGCGCGCCGGTGCGGGCAGACGCAAACGCCGCCGTTTTGGACATTCCGTCCCCGAAGCTCTGGAGCGATGAGCGGCCCGAGCTCTATACCGTCCGCGCGGCGCGCTATGACGCGGCGGGAGCGTGCGTTGAACAATGCCAAACCGCCATCGGTCTGCGCCGCTTCGAGCTCAAAAACGGCGTGATGCTTTTAAACGGCAAGCGTCTCGTCCTTCGCGGCGTCAACCGGCACGAGTTTTCCTGCGACCGGGGCCGCGCCATCACGCGCGATGAAATCGAAAGCGACTTGAAGCTTTTGAAGCAAAGCAATTTCAACGCCGTGCGTACCTCGCACTATCCGAACCAGAGCTGTTTTTACGAGCTCTGCGACCGTTACGGCCTGTACGTCGTCGACGAGACGAACCTTGAGACGCACGGCAGCTGGATGGTGCAGGGCGAGATCAAAAACGGCGGCGCGGACGCGCTCCCCGGGGATCGGAACGAGTGGCGCGGCGGAGCGCGAATGGGCGGCGTCCGGCTGCGAAGTCAGCTTCGGGCAGACCGTTCTGCGCGGGGCCGCGCCCTTCGCCGTGCCGCCCGCCGTGCCGTTCGTTCGCAGCGACTGCAACACGGGGGCAGACCTCGGCGGCGCGTTCGCGCTGGTCTGGCGGCAGACGGGACAGCTGCGTTCCCTGCGTACGCCGTTCGGCGGCGTACGGCCCGCGTTCTGGCGCGCGCCCACGGAAAACGACCTCGGCAACTTCTCCAACCTCCGCTGGGCGGATTGGAAGCTTGCGGACCTCTACCAGTACGCGCCCGACGTCCATGTGACGGAAAACGGGGAGGTGGAGGCGACGCTCGTCTTTGCCGGCAAGCCGGACGCGAGCTGCACACTCACTTACCGCTTTGTGCAAAACGGCGTCCTCGTCCGCGCCCGCATGGACCGGCAGGAGGGAGATATGCCGTGCTTCGGCTTGTGCTTCGAGCTGCCGAAGACATACCGCAATCTCGCGTGGTACGGAAACATCGAGCCGGAGGCCGGCTGCGACCGGAAAAATGCCCCCGCCTCGGCGTCGGCAGCGGCACGGTCGAAACCCAGCTCACGCCCTATTTGAAGCCGCAGGAGTGCGCGAACAAAACAGACCTCCGCGTGCTGTGCGTCACGGACGACGAAGGCCGCGGCGTGCGCATCACGGCGCCCGCGCCGTTTGAAGCCTCCGTGCTGCCGTGGACGGCGCACGAGCTTGAAAACGCCCCCCATCAGCGCGACTTACCGCCTTATCGGCGGACGGTCGTGCGCCTGCTGCAGGGTCAGTGCGGCGTCGGCGGCGACGACAGCTGGGGCGCGCCCGTCCACCCAGAATTTCTGTTTCCAGGCGAGCAGGCACTGGATTTCACCATCCTGCTCAGCGTCATGGACGGCAGTGAAAAATAAGATCGGCAGAGGGCAGCGGCTGCGGCGCTGCCCTCCGGAGAGATTTCCACCGGCGCGGTCATGGCCTGTGCCGCACCCACGGCCGACGCGTACACGCTTGACAGTTCAAACAAGCTGACCTGAAATAAGCCCGCATAAACAGCAGCGAAAACAAATGCCACGTAGAGAAAAATTCTCTGCGTGGCATTTGTTTGGCCGAAGTAATCAGCAGGCCGTCATGGAGGCGGAGACTTTGACGCGGCCGCGCTCTGTTAGCAGGTGCGATATTATCCGTCGTCGTTATCCTCGAGCAGCGCCGCGAGCCCGTCGGAGAAGAGATAGGTGATCTCGATTTTGCCGCCTTCGAAGACGCGTATCTCGCGGATCGTCTCCGCAATCGTCTGGCGGTCGAGCTGTGTCATGCGACCGTGCGTCAAAAGGGAATCGACCCACGGTCGCGCGGGCGCGCCGCTCCGGGAGCGGCTGTCCTCGAGGGCCGCGAGCTGCGCTTCGAGCTTTTTTTCCTGCGCCGCATAGTCGTCGCGGTAGCGCAGGAAGTCCTCCCGGGAGATCAAAGCGTCGCGGTAGTCCTCGTAGGCGCTCTGCCGGAGCCGGCGGACGCGGGCGAGCGCGCCGTCGAGCTTTTCCTTTTCGCCCTTCGCGCTCGTGCTGCGGGGCGCGTCCTGCAGGCCCTGCTTTGCCAGCGCCTGCAGGTCTTCGACGCTTGCGATGATGCGGTTGAGGTCGTCGAGAACAATTTTTTCAAGCGCCTCCCGCGTGACGTAGTGCCGGCTGCAAACCGTTTCGCCGTAGCGCTTGTACGACCCGCAGGTATAAAACGTCCTGCCGCGCAAGGTCGTTTTTGCCATGCTTCGACCGCAGTCGCCGCACTTGAGGAAGCCCGCGAACGGACTGACGTTCTGCGTGAAGTCCTGCTCCCGCGCGCTGCTGCGGAGCGTGGCCTGCACGCGGCCCCACTGCTCCGGGGAGATGATCGGCTCGTGCGTGCCGGTAACGATCACCCAGTCGGTCCTGTCCTTCCGCTTCGCCGCGCCGTGCATCTGCAGGCGGACGTCGCGGCCCTGTTCGAGGTTGCCGATGTACATTTCGCTTTTGAGGATGCGGTGGACGGTCGCGTAGGTCCAGTAGGTCGTACCCTCGAGCCGGTGGTTGTTTGAATACTTTTCGCCCATCAAACGCTTGTACTCACTGGGGCAGGGGACGTCCTCCGCGTTAAGCATTCTGGCGATGCGTACCTTGCCGATGCCGCTGTCGAACAGGTCAAAAATGCGCTGCACGACCGGCGCGGCGACGGGGTCGACGACAAGATGGTTGTGGTTCTCGGGGTCCTTCAGATAGCCGTAGCAGGCGAAGGCCCCGATGAACTCGCCGCGGGCCTGCTTTGTGTGCATTGCGGTTTTGACCTTTTCGGAGATGTCCTTGGCGTACTGGGCGTTAAACAGGTTTTTGAGCGGCAGCATCATGTCGTAGGCCCCGCGCTCGTTGTCGATGCCATCGCCGAGGGCGAGAAAGCGCACGCCGTGCGCCGGCAGCCAGCGTTCAAGGTAGCGGCCGGCTTCGATGTAGTCGCGGCCGAAACGGGAGAGGTCCTTGACGAGGATGCAGTCGACGCGTCCGGCCTCGATGTCGCGGATCATCCGGAGGAAGGAGGGACGGTCAAAGTTTGTACCTGTGAAGCCGTCGTCGACATAGACGTCGGTGACGCGAAGCTCCGGGTGCTCCGCGACGAAGCCTGTGAGCAGGTCCTTCTGGTTTGAGATGCTGTCGCTCTCGGGCCGGTCGCCGTCCTCGCGGGACAGTCGGCAGTATAGGGCCGTGTTCCAAACCCTCGCGGTTTTTTCAGCGCACATGCTTTTGCGCTCCTCCTTTCCGCATTGTTTTTCTTATGTAGGTTCAGCCGTTTGCGCTGTGCGCCCGAATGAGCGAGAGCACCACCGCGTCCGCCGCGGCGCTGCCGATATATCGCCGCGTGACGCGGCGACCGCTGTTCGCCCGGTCCTGCACGTCGCTGCGAAGCTCGGTCGCCTTTTTTGCCATATAATCACCCCCCTTGAATGCTTATGATGAAGCGGAAATTTCTATGTACTTTGTTTCTTTGGACGCCGGGGCGCGGACGGTAGGCGGAAGCGGCAAAAACAACAATAAGCGCAAAATCGGGTCTTTTAAGCGCAAACGGGGCTTCCCCTTTCGATCTCTGCTATCTTGGTCACAAGAGAGCAAAACGAAAGGGAGCGATTTTTAATGGGTGAGCCCGCGAAGCGCCGCGAAGACCGGACACTGCACGCGCCCAACGCCGGGGGCAACGTCTGGCCCGGACAGCGCTGTCCGGCCTTTGCCGCGCGCGGCGGTGCGGCGGAAGAGACCTGCTGGTACTGTGCCTACGCCGATTTTCACCTCGACCGTCCACGTGCGCTGGACGTGGGCGTTTGCGAGTGGCCGGAAAAGACTTTTGGAACCGGGAAGTCCGGCCCGAATTTTTGAAAGTGGAATACGGCAGACGACCCGCGCCCGGATCGTGACCTTTCTCCATCGTTATCCCGGCAAATAAACAAGCCGCTTACAGGCGCAGCGCCGACGGAATTGACCCGTCGGCGCTGTTTTTTTGCGGCAGACACTGAAAAATCGCGTTCATTTTTCCCGTCGCTCTTGAACTATGCGGCTGCCTCGTTTATAATTACACTCATGAAAAACGACTCGCATACAGCCATCAGGGGAGGGGAAACATGAGCTATTTTGCGGTGCTGGACACCGAAACGAACTGGTATAACGAAGTAATGTCCATCGGACTTGTCGTCTCCGATTCCGACGCTTTCCGTCCGGTCGAGACGAAATATTTTATTCTCGATCCCGACTTTAAGTGTGGCGGCATGTTTTCTTCGGCGCTGACCATGCGGGGCCAAAAGAGCATCCTCGCGGGGAGAGCGGACGCACTTGACCGGATCGGCGCGTGGCTCCGCTCGTTTGAGGTGCGGTCGCTCTTTGCTTACAACGCGAGCTTCGACTGCGGGATGCTGCCGGAATTATCGGACTACTGCTGGCACGACATCATGCGGCTTGCCGCCTACCGGCAGTACAACGACGCGATCCCGGACTGCGCAGACTGCTTCGGAACAGGGCGGATGAAGAGCGGCTACGGCGTTGAACCGATGATGCGGCTGCTGAGCGGAAATCAGCGCTACGCGGAAAAGCACAACGCGCTCTGCGATGCCGTGGACGAGTTGGAGATCATGCGGCTGCTGGGACACGAGCTGGAAATGTACCAGAACGCAATTTTGAGGAGGTAAGAATATGCACGCTGGAAAGACCATCGGCCTCATCCTCTTGATCGCGGCCGCCGGCATTACCGGCTTCCACATCGCCCACCACTTTCTGTATTGCCGGTACAGAGCC
>JAKOSQ010000105.1 GCA_029777215.1 Bacillota bacterium | reverse complement strand
CGCTCCGGCGGCAGCTTGTCGCCGATCTTCAGCTCGCCGGAGAGAATCATGTTTTCGACTTCCTGCACGAAGACCTCCTTGAGGGAGGGCGTGTTCAGTTTGTGGAATGCCATAGGCCGTTTCATCCTTTCTGCCATGGTGAACACATTACGGGTACGTTTGACTAAAGTATAACACCGCGCCGGCCAAATGTTCAACAGCGACGTATGGAACAAAAAGCAAAAAATATCGCAATTCCGGCATTTTTCCGGCGTGGGAGCCGAGCTGGAAAAACATTCTGGGTATAATTTGCGCAAAATGCTTGAATTTCCGCCCGTTTTCTGATAAAAAAGAACAAAAGCGCCCTTCGGGCGGAACCCCGGCGCGTCCACCGCCGTCATAAAAAGACAGCGCCGTGACGCACAACAGCGGAAAGGATAGAAAAATGAACATACATAAGAAACCGCGCCTCGCAGCCCTTGCCCTCGCCCTCGCGCTCTGCCTCGTCTCCCAGCCGGCCGCACAGGCCGCAAGCCGATTTTCGGACGTCGCGAGCGGCGCGTGGTACTATCAAAATGTGACCGAGCTCGCCGCCGCCGGCGTCGTCAGCGGCTACCCGGACGGGAGCTTCCGCCCGGACGGCAGCGTCACTGTCGGCGAAGCACTAAAGCTCGTTTTGCTTGCGGCGGGCTATTCGGAGCGGACCCCCGCCGCCGGCGCGCACTGGGCCTCCGGCTACGCCGCGCTCGCAAGCTCCAGCACCGGCATGCTCACTTCTGCGGAGGTGAAGGACCTCGACGCGCCCGCCTCCCGTCTTTTGATCGCCAAGCTCACGGCGCAGGCCCTCGGCCTCGCGCCCTCGGCGGAGGAGAGCCCCTTCGCGGACATCGCGAGCGGCTGGGCCACCGCCCTCTATGAAAAGAGCATCATGGTCGGCTCGACGGACAGCGGTGAGCGCCTGCTCCAACCGACGAGCGACATCAAGCGCTCGGAGATCAGCGCCATCGTCTGGCGCGCAAAATACTATGTTGCCAACCGCGTGGCAAAGACCTTCGCCTTTTCCGGGCGCAATGTCGAGGTCCTCGCGGGTGTGCCCGCGCTGAGCTATGACGTCTCCGCCTTCTCGACCGATGAAAACGGCGTCACCTCCTACAGCGGCAGCGGCGTGACCGTCCGCCGCGGCATCGATGTCTCGCAGTTCCAGGGCGACATCGACTGGGCGAAGGTCAAGGCCGCCGGCATCGACTACGTCATCCTCCGCGTCGGCGGACGCTACAGCGTCTCCGGCACGATCTACGACGACACGCGGTTCGCCCAGAACGTCAAGGGCGCGACGGCCGCCGGTCTCGACGTCGGCGTCTACTTCTTCTCGCAGGCGATCACGCCCGCCGAGGCGCAGGCAGAGGCCGACTACACCCTTTCCAAAATCAATGGCTACAGCATCAAAATGCCCGTCGTCTTCGACTGGGAGCCCTACACCCCCTCGTCCGGGACGGCGCGCACCTCCGGGCTCGACGGCGCGGTGCTCACGCGCTGCGCGCTGGCCTTCTGCTCGCGCGTGCAGGCGGCGGGCTACAGCCCGATGGTCTACACGAACAAGACCGTCGGCTATCTGGACTACGATCTGCGTGCGCTCACGGATCTTCCGCTCTGGTACGCCGAGTACCACTCGGACGACCAGAACGTTCCGAGCTTCCGCTATGACTTCGCCATGTGGCAGTACAGTAACCACGGTACGGTGGACGGCGTCTCCGGCAAGGTCGACATGGACCTGCAGTTTGTAAAAAACTGATTTTTCTCCGTGGAAGTACTTGAAAAATCCGCGCGAAATTGTTAAAATGAAATAAATCGTGCAGCGAAAGCGCGTAAGTCCAGATTTGGGGTTACGCGCTTTCCTTGTCTATAAAAGCGCGCAGCTCCGGATTTTCTCCGGGGCTGTATCTTTTTTTGGAGGTTTTCTTATATGCCCAAAACAAAATCGCAGGAACTTGCCTTTGCGTGGATGATGTCGCTGGCCATGGCTTTCGGCATGGAGCAATACAATCTCGGCATCGTCAACGGCGGCTTTGAAATGTGGATGTTCAAGGCGGCCTGGCACTGGACGGATGTGCCGCTTATGACCTGCATCGTCTTCGTCATGGAGCACTACATCGCCGGCCCCATCGCCCGGCGGCACGCCATGAAGCTTGTGACGCCCGGGAAGGACAATCCCTTTTTCGTGACCGCAATGGTCTCCTGCTGCACCGTACAGCTCATGTGTCCGATCATGAGCTTCTGGGCAACGCTCATCTTCAAGTTCCACGGCATGGACACGCTGCTGTCGACCTGGCTGCAAACGCTCGTGTGCAACTTACCGATGGCGCTGCTCTGGCAGCTCTTTTTCGCCGGCCCCTTCGTGCGCTGGGCGTTTAAAAAGCTCTACGCAAAGCAGCTTCCCGCCGACGCCGCACCGGCGCTCGAGGGTGAGGCCGCCGGATGAAGTCCGATAAGCTCTTGGACGCGCGACTTCGTCCTCAACATTCTCGTCAGTTTTCTCGTCTTCGTCAACCACATCATGGTGCGCTCAACCTTCCCAGTCTGCGTTGAAAAACTCGGCGGCGAGCTTGCTGCTGAGGAGGGCGATGAAAACAAATAAAAATTGAGGGCCGCGCCCGCGCGCGGCCCTCAGTGTTTTTTCAGTCCCGTCTGCTTCCGCCCGAGACGAGGAGGGCGAAGCGCAGAAGCTGCGCTACTGCGACCGCGAGAGCCGCAACGTAGGTCATCGCCGCCGCGTGCAGAACTTTTTTCGAGCCCTGGATCTCCTCTTCGGAGAGCATGCCTTGCTGGTCGATCGACTCGAGCGCGCGGTGGGAGGCGTTGAACTCCACCGGCAGCGTCACCAGCTGGAAAAACACGCACAGCGCAAAGAGAAACAGACCAACATACGCCATCGCGTAAAAAATGCTCGAAAAGCCACTCAAAACAATGCCGAGAATGATGAGCGGCACCGAGAGCTGCGAGCCGATGTTCGTCATCGGGATGATCGCCATGCGCATACGCACCGGACCGTAGTTGTCCGCGTACTGGCAGGCGTGGCCCGCCTCGTGCGCCGCGACGCCGATCGCCGCAACGGAGGTGCTTGAATAGACGTCCTGCGAGAGATGGATGACGTTGTTGCGCGGGTCGTAGTTGTCCGTGAGACTTCCGGAAACCTGCTCGATGCGCACGTTCGTCACGCCGTGGCCGCGCAAAACGCGCTCGGCCGCCTCCGCGCCCGTGATGCGCGAGGCTGAATAGACCTTCGCGTATTTGCGGAAGGTCGATTTCACGTTGCCGCTCGCGACCATTGCGAGAATGAAAACGGGAACGACAATGATAAAGTAAGTCCAGTCGTAGTAGTACATGCCCTGCCTCCAAAAATTCGACGGCCCCGCCGTCTCTGATGGAATTCACAATACATCCAGTATATGAGTTCTACTTTAAAAAATCATCAAAAATCTGTGAATTCCGAGGCGCGCGGACCGCCTTTGGCGTCTCGCTGCATTTTGGCCCGGCCAAAGTGTGCAAAGCGCTGATATTTGTGAATATTTCATAAACGCGCTTGACTTATCTCTAAAAGTGTTGTATCTTATAACCAGAGAAAGGGGCGAGCCCAATGCACAAAGCAAGTTCCCAATTCTCGCACAGCAAACCT
>JAKOSQ010000013.1 GCA_029777215.1 Bacillota bacterium | reverse complement strand
TCGGCGGCGTAGGCACTGTCAAAGTCGAGCGCCAGCCGCAGCAGCGCGCGCATCGCGGGCGCGGTCGCGGAAATTTCGTCAAGCAGCTTCCGAGAGGGCTGGTCGAGGAGGGCCGAAACGCCCGCCATTGCTTTTTTTGCCGGGTCGCGGACGGCCTTGAACATTTCCTTTTCCTCGTCAAAGCCCTTGAGCGGTTTGAGCCGCGAAAACGGAATGGGCAGCGCAGCGCGCGCCTCGTCCCAGCCCCGGTCGGCACGGAATAAAAATTCCTCCATGCCCGCGAGCGTCTCCTCGACGCTCGCGCCGTAGGCCGCCGCAAGCTCTTCGCACCCGAGCGACGCCCAGCAATTTTCGAGCCGGTCGTGCCAGTAGGAGACGCTGCGCTTCGCGCGCTTGAGCAGCTCCCGGCCCCAGACAGTCCCGCCCGCGTCCGCGATGCCGGAGACATCGAGACTGTCCGCCGTCTCCGCCGCCCATTGCTCCGGGAAGGGGTGACTTTGCAGCTTGCCGTGGAGGTCGAGCACCGCGTCCTCGAGCCGGTGGTCGTCCCGCCCGGCCCCAACGCTGTCGACGAGGGCGGCAAAGCCCGCGTCCGTCTCGATGCGCGCGTAGGCCGCCTCGAGTGTCTTGTCGAGCGCCTTTTCGCGCAGCTCGAGGCACTTGTCCTCGTCCCCGACGCGAAAGTCCGGCGCAAGCTCGATTTCATGCCCGAATTCGCGCAGCACGTCCGCGCAGAAGCTGTGGATCGTGCCGATGGGCGCGCGGCAGCAAAGCGAGACCTGCCGGCGCAGACGGTGGTTGCCCGGGTCCGCCGCCGCGCGGTTCTGCAGCTCCGAGAGGATGCGCCCGCGCAGCTCCGCCGCCGCCGCGCGCGTGTAGGTGATGACGAGGAATTCACCAACGTCGTGGGGCTCTGCCGGATCGGTGACCCAGCGGGCCAGCCGCTCCGTGAGCACGCGGGTCTTACCGCTGCCCGCCGCCGCCGAGACGAGGACGCTGCTCCCCCTCGCCGTTACGGCGTTTTGCTGATCGGGGGTGAGTTCAATTTTTGCCATCGTCTTTGTCCTCCAGTTCGTCCCAGAATTCCTGCGGGCTGACTTTTTTCAGATAGCGCCGCCGGTCGCGGCCCTCATCAAAGCGGCAGACCGCCTGATAGGGGCAGAAGAGACAGGCGTTTTCCTGCTCGTTTTTATAATACGGTGCTGCCTCGATGCTGCCGCTTTTGAGATCTCTCCCGAGCGCACGCAGACAGTCCGCGACATGCCCGCGCAAAAGCGCGAACTGCGCGGGACTCGCGACGCTGTCCTGCGACATCGTCCCGTCCTTTTTGAAGCTCACGGGGAGGTATTCGGGCGAGGTGCTGTCCTCCATCGCGGCGATCACGGCCACGTCGTCCGCGATCAGCCCGCTGCGGCGCAGTGCCTTCTGTCGGAGCTTCGCCAGCTCCTCATCCGTGAGGTCGCCGGGGGCCGAGATCACGGCGTCCCGTGCCGGAACATAGAGCACACCCGCCGGGACGATCTCGCGTCCGTAGCGTGATCGGCCCTCGTTTTCGAGCGCGAAAAGATACAGGAGCATCTGCATCCCCATGCCGTTTTTGACGTCCGTGAACGAAAAGCGCTTCCTGCCGGTCTTGTAGTCGATCACGCGCAGATAGAGCTTCCCGTCCTGTTCCCAGCCATCGACGCGGTCGGCGATACCGTCGATCACGGGGCCGCCGGGGATGCGCACGGGCGGCAGATCGCCGTGGGAGAGGAATTTCAGTTCAAAGTCGAGCGGCGTGAATTTCGAGACGGCGAGCTCGCGCACCATGTCCGCCGTCACATGCCGCACCGCCGGGCGCAGACGCTCAAAGAGGTAGACAAAGCGCGGGCTCTTGTCCGCAAGCCCGCCGAGCTGCTCGGCGGCGTAGCGGTCGGCGTACTTGTCCGCGAGGGCATCCGAGAGGGCCGGGTCCGCGTTTTGAAAGCCGACCGTGGCCTTGATCTCCCCCGCCGTGTGCTCCAGAACATAGTGCATGAAGCTGCCGAGCTCCGGGGCCTCGAAGCCCGCCGTCTCCTTTTCATCGAGCCGCAGGCCGTAGCGCAGAAAGTAGAAAAAGCGGCAGGCTTCAAAGGCGTCCGTCCGCGAGGGGGACAGGCGCGGCGTCTCGCCGTAGAGCACGCCGACGCTCGCCGGAGAGAGCTCGCCCCGCCCGCGTTCGGCCTGCTCGCGGAGGGCGCGCAGCCGCGCGGCACTCTCCGGACGCGCGGCAAAACAGGCCGCGGCCGCGCGCGACGGACCGTTTTCCGCCCCCGCCGCCGCGAGCAAAAACGCGGGCGCTTCGGCCTCGAGCCGCGCCGTCGGAAGGTCGAAAACTCGCTCCTTCAGGTCAAAGAGCCGCTCCGCCCGGTCGATAAGAAAGCTCGGGCGCAGCGCAGCGCCCCCGCCGTCAAAGGCGGCGTAGGAGAGCGTGAGCGTGTCGCCCGGGAGGGTCACGCAGTTATAGATCGTGCCGTATTCGCGGTCGAGGCCGTCCGACCCGCCGCCGATGTGTACGCCGAGCGTGTCGAGCGCGTCCCGCTCGTCCGGCGTGAAGACGCCCACCGGGGCCGTCACGCGCGGAAGGCGGTCGTCCGACGCGCCGAGCACGATGAGGTGGCGGATGTGGCGGCGGCGCATGCGGTCCATGTCGCCCGCCGAGACGCTGTCGAGCGAGACGGGGATAAGCGAGACATCGTACTGCGAGAGCATGCGCAGAAAGAGCTTTGCAAAGCAGCTCTGGTCCGTCTGCACGCCGCCGAGCACCGCCGCCGTCTGCTCAAGAGAGGTGACGACGATGCTCCAGAGCTGGCCGTACTCCGCCGCGAGCCGGGCGCGGCCCGCCGCTTCAAGCGCCGCCGCCTTTTTCTCCAGCGTGTCGGGCAGACCCAGCTCGACGAGGTAGTCCGAGAGTGCCTGCGCCTGTTCGTCGGCGGTTCTCGCCGCTTTTCCCCGCGCCGCGAGGTGGACGAGCGGGGCCGCGAGCCGCCGCCGCAGCGCGTCGAGCCGCGCAAGCCGCTCCTGTGCGTCGTCGTCAAAGGGCTTGCCGAAGCCGTCCGGGTGCCGGGTCCACGCCGCCTCATGCGTCCAGATGCTTCCGCGCAGCTTCCAGCGAACGGCGTAGTCCTCGAGCGCGTCCCGCTCGCGCAGCGTGAGACCTGTGAGTCCGGTCTTCAAATACGCGAGCACCGCGTCCGTGTCCCAGTTCGTCTCCAAAATCTCGAACGCCGCCGCGAGCAGCGCCGGAACCGGCTTTTGCAGGATGCTCCCCCGCTTTGTCGTGAACAGCGGAACCCCATCGAGCCGGAAGCTCTCCTCGTGCGCCGGGGCGTACACGTCAAAGCCGCGCGCGGCGACCGCGATCTCCCGCCAGCGGCAGCCCGTCTCGCGCGCGAGACGCACGCATTCACTTGCCGCAAGCTCGCACTCCGCGCGGATGCTCTCGCAGCGAAAAACGCGGATCGCGCCCGCCGCGTCGAATTTTTCGTCCGTGTAGGCAAAAAGCTGCCGGTCGAAAAAAGCGAGCGACGCCGCCTTTTTCGGCGGGTCCATGCGCTCCTTGATCTCCACCTCCTGCCCTGCGTCCTCCGCAAGCGCTTTGAGCTGCAGCGCGGCCGCGCGGGCAACGGCGAAGTGCTCGCTCTCATCCGCAAGCCCGCCGCAGGTGAGGCAGACTGTGAGATCGGTCCCGCGCGCGAGCAGCGCCGCGAGCACCGAACGCTCCGCGCCCGTAAAGTCCGTGAAGCCGTCGAGGTACACGCCGCCCGCGCCGACACCGCTGCCGCCGAGCGTTTCTGCAAGCCGCGTGAGACGGTCGGCGGGATCGGCCCGCCCCTGCGCGAGCACGGCGTCGTAGGCGTCCAAACACAGCGCGACGTCGCAGAGCTTGCGCTTCAGGGAGTCCTCCGCACTCGCGGACGCTGCGAGCAGGGCCTCCGGCGTCACGGCGGCATTTTTCAGCTCTGTCACCTGTGCGAGCAGGCCCGAGAGAAGCTCCGGGCGGTAGCGCGCCGCGCCGTAGACCGCGAGGCTGCCACCGATACTCTCAAGCGCGAGCGACATGCACAGCAGCCGCCCGCCCGCGTCCACCGCGACGCGCCCGCCCGCGCCCGCCTCCTGCGCAACGCGGGTAGCAAGGCGCGAAAAGCTCAGCACCTCCGCGTGCAGCGCCGCACGGTTTCCGCCGAGACGGCAGAGCTCGCGCTCGGCTTCGAAGCTGTACTGCTCCGGGACAATGAGCACCATGCCGCTGCCGCCCCTTTCGGCGCGCGCGGCGATTTCGCGCATGACGGATGAGGTTTTCCCGCTGCCCGCGGGACCGAGGATGAGTCTGAGCATGACGGTGCTCCCTTCGTTCGGTCGTTTTGTTGTACACACGGTTGTTGTAAACGTTGTTGTACAAAAGATATCACATTTTCGGTCCCATAGAAAGGTCTTTTCTCCGGCGCTGCGGTCTCCGGCGGGGACGCAGCGGGACGCGCGGAGCCGTGCCGCCGCCCCCACCGCGCAAAAAGCGCCCGATTTCCGCTGTTTTTTCTCAAATGCAGGCCGATCTGCCGATTGACTTGCCCTGCAGGGAATGTTAGAATAAATTGTATTATCTTAGACTGGCGTTGAAGTTCCCCGTTCGGGTGCGCCGGTCACACACTAATAATTCAAGGAAGTGATTCTCCGCAATGGATGATGGCAGTTGGTTGTCATGGTTTATCATCGCTCTGCTCATGCTTCTCGCCTACTACTTTGCGACCGCGGAGGTCGTGTTTTCAACGGTCAGCCGTATCCGTCTCAAATCGGAGCTCGACCGCGGCGATCCGCGCGCAAAAAAGGCCCTCTATATCCTTGACAACTTTGACAAGACGATCACAACGATCCTCATCGGCGTCAACATCGTGCACACGGTCATCGCGGCCATGGTCACAGTGCTCGTCACGCGCACCTGGGGGCTCTCGTTCGTGACACTCTCCACCGTTATCACAACGCTCGTCGTGTTCTTCGCGGGCGAAATGCTCCCGAAGAGCATCGGTAAAAAATACAGCTGCAAATTCTCTCTCGAGCTCGCGCCCTCGCTGCTGTTTTTCATGAAGCTCTTTTCCCCTGCGGCCTATGTGCTCACGAAAATCGGCAACGCCGTTGCCCGCCACACGAAGGGCGACCCCGAGGTCACGGTCACAGAGGATGAGCTCTACGACATCATCGACAACATGAAGGACGGCGGCGACATCGACGCCGAGCGCGGGGAACTGGTCCACTCGGCCCTCGCCTTTGCGGACGTCGCTGTAGAAACGATCGTCACGCCGCGCGTCGACCTGCTCGCGATCAACGTGGACACGCCGGTCAAAAAGATCGTCGAAATGATGCGTACGGCCAAACACAGCCGCTTCCCCGTCTACGAGGAGAGCATCGACACCATCATCGGCGTGCTGCAGATCCGCAAATTCATGAAAAACTACTACAAGCTCGGCGATAAGCTCAACCTGCGCTCCGTGCTCGACGGCGTCCATTTCGCCCACCAGTCCACGAAGATCGACGAGCTGCTGCGCGAGATGAACAAAAAGCGCGTCAACATGGCCGTCATCACGGACAACTATGGCGGCACCTTCGGCATCGTCACAGTCGAGGACATCCTCGAAGAGCTCGTCGGCGACATCTGGGATGAGGACGACGACGTTGAGGTGTCCTGCATCCTGCTCTCCGACGGCAGCTACGCCCTCGACCCCGAGCTTTCAATCGAGGAGGCCTTCGAGCTCATCGGCTTCGAGGACCCGGACGACTTTGATTTTGAACATAAGCTTCTCGGCGAATGGGTCTATAAGCACTTCGAGCACATCCCCGCCGTCGGCGACAGCTTTGAATACAACGGCCTCACGCTGACCGTCTGCGAAATGAAGCAAAACCGCATCGTGAAGGTCTGCGCCCGCATCGCGCCCGCGGAGCCGGAAGAGGAAGGGGGCCGCAGAAAATGATCTCTCCCTATCTCTGGGCCACGCTCGTCGCGCTCGTCGCACTCTCGGCCTTTTTCTCGGCCACCGAAATGGCCTATTCCTCTGCCAACCGCATGCGTCTCGAGGCCGCCGCCGAAAACGGCGTGAAGGCCGCCGCAGCCGCCTGCCGCATTTACGACGAATACGAAAAGATGCTCTCGACCAATCTCATCTGCAACGAGCTCGTGAACATCGCCGCTTCCTCCGTCGTGACGGTCATCGCGATCAAGCTCTTCGCGGGAACGGACGAAAACCTCGCGACCACCCTCGGCACCGTTCTCATCGCCATTGTCATCATCATTTTCGGCGAGACGATCCCCAAAATCGTCGCGAAGAAAAATGCCAACGCCATGTCCATACGCCATGCCTACGTTCTGCGCGCGCTGATGACGCTTTTCTACCCGCTCGTCTGGCTCGTTGTGAACGTCATCCACCTGCTGACGAAGGATCTCAAGGGCGAGGAGACGGACGAGGAGGACGACGCCGTCGAGGAGCTCGGCTCCATCATCGACACGGTCGAGGACGAGGGCGTCATCGACGAGGACCGCAGCGAGCTGCTGCACGCCGCGCTCGACTTCTACGACGTGTCGGTGAGCGAGGTCATGACCTCGCGGGTGGACATGCTCGCAATCGACATTGAGGACGACTGGGAAGAGATCCTGCAGACGATCGATTCGTCCCCCTACTCCCGCCTGCCGGTCTACGAGGACAGCGTGGACAACATTATCGGCGTTCTTTACTTAAACCACTTTTTCAAGGCGCTCACGAGCAGCGAGCCGATGGACCTGCGTCCACTCCTCATCAAGCCCTGCTATGTCTACAAAACCGTGAAGCTTCCCGCCGTCATGGCGGAGATGCGCCGCAGCAAAACCCATCTCGCCATCGTCACGGACGAGTACGGCGGGTCTATGGGCATCGTCACGATGGAGGACGTTTTGGAGGAGCTCGTCGGCGACATCTGGGACGAGACGGACGACGTCGAGCCCGAAATGATCGAGCACGGCAACAATGTCTACGAGCTCGACGGCGACATGACCATGAACGACTTCCTCGAGCTCATCGACCGCAGCGAGGACAGCTTCGAGACCGACAGCGCCACCGTCGGCGGCTGGACGATCGAAAAATTCGGCCGTTTCCCCCGCTGCTGGGACAGCTTCAAATACGACAATTTGACGATCACGGTCCTGGAGGTCGTGGGCCAGCGCGTCGAAAAGGTTCTCCTGAGCATTGACCGCAAGGACAAGGAAAAGAAGGAGGACTGAAACATGGAAGTTAATAAGGACTGCCCGTGTCCAAAGACGCATTGTGAACGCCACGGCAAATGCGACGAATGCCGCGCCCACCACGCGAACAAAAAGAACCCGCCCTACTGCGAAAAGCATAAGGACGGCGAAAAGAAAAAATGAACGGCAAAAGGCCCGGTACGAGAATTCGTACCGGGCCTGCTTTATATGAAAAGCGCAAATGCGCGCTTTTTCCATATGGTTTGTCTTACTTGCTTTTTCTCTTTTTCCTGGGCATCGCGGTGTTGTCCTGCGCAACGGGGACGTCCGTGCCGGTGGCGCGGGCGAACTCGCGCAGAATGTCCTTCTGCGCTTCCGTGAGGTGCTCGGGCGTGACGACCTTCGCCGTAACGAACTGGTCGCCGCGGCCCTTGCCGCGGATATAGGGGATGCCCTTTTCCTTGAGGCGGAAGACGCTGCCGGTCTGGGTCGCCTCGGGGACGGTGAGCTTCACGTCGCCGTCGATCGTCGGGACGATCATCTCCGCGCCGAGCGCCGCCTGTGCAAAGCTGATCGGCATCTCATAGAGCACGGAGGAGCCTTCGCGCTTGAAGATCGGGTGCGGACGCACGCCGACGGTCACGAGCAGGTCGCCCTGCGGGCCGCCGTTTTTGCCCGCGCTGCCAAGACCGCGCAAAACGATGGACTGGCCGTCGTCGATGCCGGCGGGGATATTGGCGCTCACCTTGCGCTGCTTGCGGACTGAGCCGGTGCCCCGGCAGGTCTCACAGGGCTGGTGGATGATCTTGCCGATGCCGTGGCACTTGGGGCAGGCCCCGGTCGTCTGGACGATGCCGAAGGGCGAGCGCTGCTGCATGCGCACAACGCCGGAGCCCTTGCAGTCCGGGCAGACCTCGGCGGTCGTACCCTTGGCGCAGCCGGTGCCCTTGCAGTCTGGGCATTCCTCGATGCGCGTGACGGCAAGCTCTTTTTCGCAGCCGAAGGCGGCCTCCTCAAAGGTGATCGTGATGCCGGTGCGGATATTTTCGCCGCGCTGCGGGCCGTTCGGACGCTGCTGGCGTCCGCCGCCGAACATGCCGCCGAAGATGTCGCCGAGGTCGCCGAAGATGTCGCCGAAATCAAAGCCGGTCCCGCCCATGGACGGGTCAAAGGCCGCGTGGCCGAACTGGTCGTACTTCGAGCGCTTGTCGGGATCGGACAAAACGGCGTACGCCTCCGCGACCTCCTTGAAGCGCGCCTCGCACTCGGTATCGCCGGGGTGCAGATCGGGGTGGTACTGCTTGGCAAGCTGTCTGTATGCTTTTTTGATATCGGCGTCGGAGGCGTCCTTGGCGACGCCCAGCACCTCGTAGTAGTCTCTTTTTTCACTATCAGCCATAAGTAAAATCCTCTTACACGAGCTTATTGATGTTCAGCGGAAAATTTCTCTGGCGCTCAAACGGCCGATTTGCCGCTTTCGCCCCCACAAGGTCGGAGCCTCGTGGGGGCAGAGATCGCGTCGGCGGAAACGCCGGCTTATTTCTTCTTGTCGTCGTCGTCAACAACGGAGTAGTCGGCGTCGTAATACTGTCCGCCGTCCGAGCCCTTGGCAGCGCCGCCGTTGGTGCCGCAGCTGCCGTCGCAGTTCGGATCGCCGCAGCCTGCCGCGCCTTCGGGACCGGCAGCGCCGCCCGCCTGCGCGTAAAGCTTTTCGCTGATCTTATAGAACGCCTGGGTCAGCTCCTCGGTCGCGGCCTTGATGGCCTCGGTGTCGGTGCCGGCAAGCGCGGCCTTGAGCTTCTGGAGCGGAGCGTCGACCTCGGCCTTTTCGTTCGCGTCGAGCTTGTCGCCGAGCTCATTGAGCGTCTTTTCGGTCTGGTAGAGCATCTGATCGCCCTCGTTGCGGACGTCGATCTCTTCCTTGCGCTTGGCGTCCTCGGAGGCGTACTGCTCGGCCTCCTTGACGGCGCGGTCGATGTCGTCCTTGGAGAGGTTCGAGGAGGAGGTGATGGTGATGTTCTGCTCCTTGCCGGTACCCATGTCCTTGGCGGAGACATTCACGATGCCGTTGGCGTCGATATCGAAGGTAACTTCGATCTGCGGAACGCCGCGGCGGGCCGGGGCAATGCCGTCGAGATGGAAGCGGCCGAGGGACTTGTTGTACTGTGCCATCTCGCGCTCGCCCTGCAGGACGTTGATTTCAACGCTGGTCTGGTTGTCCGCGGCGGTAGAGAAGATCTGGGACTTCTTCGTCGGGATGGTGGTGTTGCGCTCGATGAGCTTAGTGCACACGCCGCCGAGGGTCTCGAGGCCGAGGGACAGCGGGGTGACGTCCAGCAGGAGGATGCCCTCGACGTCGCCGCCGAGAACGCCGCCCTGGATGGCTGCGCCGACTGCAACGCACTCATCGGGGTTGATGCCCTTGAAGCCTTCCTTGCCGGTGAGGGTCTTGACCTGATCCTGCACAGCGGGAATACGGGTGGAGCCGCCGACAAGGAGGACCTTTGTGAGTTCGCCGGGCTGGAGGCCGGCGTCGGACAGGGCCTGGCGGACCGGGCCAACGGTCTTTTCGACGAGGTGGTGGGTCAGCTCGTTGAACTTTGCGCGGGTGAGCGTAACGTCCAGATGCTTCGGGCCGTTGGCGTCCGCCGTGATATATGGAAGGTTGATGTTCGTGGTGGTCATGCCGGAGAGGTCGCACTTGGCCTTCTCGGCGGCCTCGCGCAGACGCTGCAGGGCGACGCGGTCGCCGGAGAGGTCGATGCCCTCGGCCTTCTTGAACTCTTCGATGAGGTACTGCGTGACGCACTCGTCGAAGTCGTCGCCGCCGAGGCGGTTGTTGCCGGCGGTCGCGAGAACTTCGATAACGCCGTCGCCAATCTCCAGAACGGAGACGTCGAAGGTGCCGCCGCCGAGGTCATAGACCATGATCTTCTGGTCGGACTCTTTATCGACGCCGTAGGCCAGAGCAGCGGCGGTCGGCTCGTTGATGATACGCTTGACGTCGAGGCCGGCGATCTTGCCGGCGTCCTTGGTGGCCTGACGCTGAGCGTCCGTGAAGTAAGCCGGAACGGTAATGACGGCTTCGGTGATGCTCTCGCCGAGATAGGCTTCCGCGTCGCTCTTGAGCTTCTGCAGGATCATCGCGGAGACCTCCTGCGGGGTGTAGGCCTTGCTGTCAATCGTAACTTTATAGTTGGAGCCCATTTCGCGCTTGATGGAAGAAATGGTGCGGTCCGGGTTCGTGACGGCCTGACGTCTTGCGACCTGGCCGACCATACGCTCGCCGGTCTTGGTGAACGCGACGACCGACGGGGTCGTGCGCATGCCTTCGGCGTTCGCGATAACGACAGGCTCGCCGCCTTCCATAACGGCAACGCAGCTGTTTGTTGTACCTAAATCTATGCCAATAATCTTACCCATAGTAATGTTCCTCCTTAATATGCTTCATTTCGGAATATTTAATCGCGGATCGGGGGTCCGCTTTTTGTATATGTGTTTAGTTTGCGACCTTGACGACGCTGCAGCGCAGGACCTTGTCGCCGAGCTTGAAGCCCTTCTGGAATTCCTCCGCGATCACGCTCTCGCCGAGGGCTTCGTCTTCGACATGCATGACGGCATTGTGGATGTTGGGGTCGAAGGCGGTACCGGCCGCGGCGTCGATCTCCGTGACACCGGCGTTTGCCATGATCTCCTTGAGCTGCGCCATGATCATCTCGACGCCCTTGTAGTACGCCTCGTCGGTCGTGGCCTGCTTGAGCGCGCGCCCGAGATTGTCATAGACCGGGAGGAACTTTTCGACGGTGTCGCTGCGGACGTCCGCATAGACGGTCTCGCGCTCCTTCTGGCTGCGCTTGCGGTAGTTGTCGTACTCGGCGGCGAGACGGAGGTATTTGTCCTTCTCGTCGGCGAGCTGCATTTTGAGTTTCTCGAGCTCTTCAGCGGATTTGTCCTTCTTTTTGGACTTTTCCTCCTTTTCGCTCTCCTTTTTGGACTCGGTTTTTTTTGTATCTTTTTTGACTTCCTCCGGGGCGGCGGCTGCCTTTTTTTCTTCGGCTGCCTGCTTTTCCTCGGCGGCGTCATTTTGTGCTGTCTTTTCGCTCATCTTCTGTCATCTCCTTTACCTGCAGTTTCTCAAAGCCGCGGGGCGGCTCGGGTGCGGCCAGAATCCGGCTGAGGCCGGTCGCAATGTAGCGGAGCTTGGCTGCGACGCCCGAATAGTCCATGCGCGTCGGGCCGACGACGCCGATGATGCCCCGCATGTTGTCGCCCGCGTTGTAACGCGCGATGACGACGCTGGAGTCCTTTAATTCCTCCGCGACGTTTTCGGGTCCGATGAGGACCTGAATGTCGCTGTCCTCGCCCTCCGCCGCGGGCAGGCCCAGCAGATGTTCGCTGTCCGAAAGGTAGCTCAAAAGCTGGTGCGCCTTGTCCGGATCGCGGAACTCGGGCAGTGCGAGGAGATTGGATGCGCCAGAGAGGATCGCCTCGCCCCGGCTGGCGTTTTGCAGCGTGTCGATGGCGAAGGCGGCGACGACGGAGACAAGGCCCATCGTGTCGCCGCAGGCGCGCTCGGCTCGGTCGATGCGCTCCGGGGTGATCTGATCGACCGTGATGTGTGTGAAGTCCGTGTTGAAGACCGCCGCGAGGCGCTGTATCATGCCCCTGTCCACCGAAAACGGCAGATGGATGAGCTTGTTTTCAACGTCCTTCCCGTCGAGCATGACGACGGCGATGAAGGTGTCGGCTTCCACATAGATGAGGTCGTAACGCGTGATCGTCGCGGCGACAGGCGCCGCGAGCGTGACCGCGGGGTACTGCGTGAGCGAGGAGGCAAGCTTTCCAATGTCTGACATAAGCTTGTCAAGCTGCTGCATCTTGAGGTTCATGGCCGAGTTGATGCGCTCGGTCTCCTCCATCGACAGCCGCTGGCGCTCCATGAGCTCGTTGACGTAGAGCCGGTAGCCCTGCGGGGAGGGCACACGGCCCGCCGAGGTGTGCGGCTGCTCGAGATAGCCCATCGCGGTGAGCTCCGCCATTTCGTTGCGGATCGTGGCGCTCGAGAGATCGAGCCCGCCCGACTGGGCAATGAGCTTGGAGCCGACCGGCTCCGCCGTTGCGATGTAGGCGTCGATCACGGCTGTCAGTATCTTTTTCTTTCGGTCGCTGATGTCCATGACCCGGGCTCCTTTCACAGCGAAGCTGAAAATTAGCACTCTCGGCCCGAGAGCACTGGCACTCTCGCTCTCTGAGTGCTAATTTAGCACCATCGCGCGTCCTTGTCAATAGGTTTGGAAAACGAATTGACACTTTATTCATAAAAGCGCCGTCTCGGGCGGCCCTGTGCGCGTCCGTGCGGCGTCTCCGGGTGGCAAAACGTACATATTTCGTTGGACATACTCTCTGCACAGTAGTATAATAGCCGCGATACGGCGCTTCCCGCCTGTTTTTTTCACCGGAGCCGCCGCAAAGTTTAATTTGGGTCAGGTGACGCTATCATGCTGGATGTTTTACCGATCGTTTTTCTGGTGACGGGTGTTGCGCTTGTGCTGCTCTTTTTCTGGGCGTACTGCCGTCTTTTCAAATATGAGGACCCGGTCGCGGATCTCGTCGAGCACGAGACGGCGCGGCTGACCTATCCGCGCACGCGCTATCCGGTGGAGCGCGGAGACCTCTACCCCATGCTCCTCATCACGCTCATCTACGCCGCGGTGGCCTTCTGGGGGCTCGGCATCCACACGAACCCCGAGACTTTCTGCAGCTTCGCTGAGAAGGGCCGCTACGTCGTCGTGGAGCTGCCGGAGGAAACGGCGATCTCCCGCGTCATGTACTATTCCGGCATCTACACCGGCAACTACTATCTCCAGTATTCGGACGACGGCGAAAACTACACGGACGAGTCGACGATGTCCCAGAATTACGCCGAAATCTATAAGTGGCAGAACGCCAAGCTCAAGGAAGAAAACAAATCGACAAAATACATCCGCATCATCGCCGACAGCCACCTTGAAATGGGCGAGCTCGCGCTCTACGATGAGTTCGGCGCGCGCATTCCGGCATCCTCCCTGCACTACAACGAGGGCGTTGCCTCGCTCTTTGACGAGCAGTCAATCGTCCCGGCCGCGCCGGATTACCTCAACAGCACCTACTTCGACGAGGTCTACCACGTCCGCACGGCGGTCGAGCACATGCGCGGCATCGAGCCCTACGAATACACGCACCCGCCGCTGGGAAAGATTATTATCGGGCTCGGCATCCGCATGTTCGGCCTCAATCCCTTTGGCTGGCGCTTCATGGGCGTGCTCTTCGGCATCCTTATGCTGCCCCTGTTCTACATTTTTATAAAACACTTCTTCGGTTCGACGCCGATCGCCATTTGCGGGACCCTGCTGTTCGCCTTTGACTTCATGCATTTCGTGCAGACCCGCATTGCCACCATCGACACCTACGGCGTGATCTTCATTATATTAATGTATCTCTTCATGTTCCGCTACATCACGGTGCCGCGGGACGACCCGACGGCCTCGCGGAAGGGCGAGACGCGGGAACTTTTCCTCTCGGGCCTCTTCTTCGGCATCGGCGCCGCCTCCAAGTGGACGGCGATCTACGCAGGCGTCGGACTGTTTCTTCTCTGGCTCTGGTACCGCATCGAGCGCTACCGCGACCTCAGGGCGATTGGTCACCTCGCCGAGCACCGCCGCGAGCTGTGGACGAACATCGGCCAGTGCGTCGTGTTCTTCCTCCTGATCCCCGGCGTCATCTACTATATGAGCTACTACTACTACGGCGTCGCCAAAGGCTGGAGCGGCATCCAGATGTTTTTCACGAAGGATTACGCCAAGCTCGTCGTCGACACGCAGGTGCGCATGTTCGATTACCACAAGGGCGTCCACGCCTCCCACCCCTACGCCTCCCGCTGGTATCAGTGGATCGTGGACGGCAGACCCATCCTCTACTACAGTCATTACGGTGAGAACAACTCCGAGTCTGCCTTCGCCGCTTTCCTCAACCCCTTCGTGTGCTGGGGCGGACTGCTCGCGATGTTCGCGATGGGCTGGAAGACCTTCAAGTTCAAGGACGGCAAGGCCGCCTTCATCCTCATCGGCTATCTTGCGCAGCTCCTGCCGTGGATCTTCATCACGCGCATCACCTTCGAGTACCACTACTTCCCGAGCCTCATCTTCCTCGTGCTCGCGATCTGCCATTGCTTCAATTCCTTCCGTCTGCGCTCGCCGAACTGGAAACGCTATGTCTACGGCGCAACCGCCGCGTGTCTCGCGCTGTTTGTCCTGTTCTATCCCGTGCTGACGGGCGTCACGATCTCGCGGACCTATGGAAAGCTGCTCGCGTGGATACCCGGCGCCTGGCCGTTCTAATAAAAGGAGAATTATGGATCTCATC
>JAKOSQ010000104.1 GCA_029777215.1 Bacillota bacterium | reverse complement strand
CGTAATAGGCGCTCTTGCCGTGCTTGCGGAGATAGTGTTTGTCTAAAAGCTCCTGCTGCATGACCGGCAGGCCCGGCTCGAGCAGCATCGCGTGCCACGCCATGAAGGCCAGCTCCTCCAAAACGACGGCGTTGTGCACCGCGTTTTTGGGGTCCGTGCCCCAGCAAAAGGGACCGTGGCTGTGGACGAGCGCGGCGGGGATGTCGTCCGGGTTCTGGCCCGCGAAGGTCTCGACGATGACATTGCCCGTCTCCGTCTCATAGTGGCCGGGCGCGCCGCCGACCTCCTCCGGGGTCATTTTGCGGGTGCAGGGGATCTCGCCGTAGAAGTAGTCGCCGTGGGTCGTGCCGAGCGGCGGGATGCCGCGTCCGGCCTGTGCGAAGGTCGTGGCCCAGCGGCTGTGCGTGTGGACGACGCCGCCGATGTTCGGAAACGCGCGGTAAAGAACGAGATGCGTCGGCGTGTCGGACGAGGGCTTCAAAGCGCCCTCGACAACCTCGCCCGTTGCGAGTGAGACGACGACCATGTCCTCAGCCGTCATCGTCTCATAGTCGACGCCGGAGGGCTTGATGACAACAAGGCCGGCTTCGCGGTCGATGCCGGAGACGTTGCCCCAGGTGAAGGTCACGAGATCGTGCTTCGGGAGCAGGAGATTTGCCTGCAACACTTTTTCCTTGAGTTCTTCGAGCATGGTTCTACCTCAGCTTCCAGGCGACGTCGGCGAAAAACAGTTCCTTTTCAAGGCTCTCCGCGGTCGTGTCCTTCGAGATGTGGACAAATTCGATGTCCATGATGCGGGCGAAATCCTCGAACTGCTCGGCGGTGAGGTCGTAGGTCAGCACCGTGTGGTGCGCGCCGCCGGCCTGAATCCAGCACTCGACGCCGGTGAGAAGGTCCGGCTCCGGCCGCCACATGACGCGCGCGACCGGGAGGTTCGGCATTTCGTAGATCGGCTTCACGCACTCGATGTCCTGGCAGATCATGCGCAGTCTGCCGCCCATGTCGATGAGGCTCACGACGACGGCCTTGCCGGGGTGGCCCTCAAAAACAAGGCGGGCAGGGTCGTCCTTGCCGCCGATGCCCAGCGGGTGGACTTCAATCTTCGGGCGCTCCGCCGCGACGGACGGGCAGACCTCGAGCATGTGCGCGCCGAGGGAGAGTTCTTTTCCGGGCGTGAGGTCGTAGGTGTAATCCTCCATGAAGGCGGTGCCGCCGCTGCGGCCCTCGCTCATGGTCTTGACGAGCGTCGTCATCGCGCTGACCTTCCAGTCGCCCTCCGCGCCGAAGCCGTAGCCCTGCGCCATGAGGTGCTGGGAGGCGAGGCCCGGGAGCTGGTCCATGCCGCAGAGGTCCTCAAAGGTGTTGGTGTAGGCCTTGCAGCCCTCGCGGTCGAGCATCTTTTTGATGGCGATCTCCTCGCGCGCCTGATAGCGGACGGAGGCGAGGTTATCGGTGTTCATGTCGTAATTCTTTTTGTATTCGGCGATGAGCGCGTCGATCTCCGCGTCCGTAACGGCGGCGATGGTCTCCGCAAGCTCGCCGACCGGCCATGTATTGACCTGCCAGCCGAGCTTTTTTTGGACCTCAACCTTGTCGCCCTCGGTGACGGCGACGTTGCGCATGTTGTCCCCAAAGCGCATGACTTTGAGCTTGCGGCTCTCGGCCGCGCCGACGGCGACGCGCATCCAGTTGCCGAGGCGCTCCTGCACGGGGTCATCCTGCCAGAAACCCGCGATAATCTTGCGCTTCAGGCGCAGGCGCGCGCCGATGAAGCCGTGCTCGCGGTCGCCGTGGGCGGCCTGGTTGAGGTTCATGAAGTCCATGTCGATGCCCTCGTTGGGGATGTTGCGGTTGTACTGGGTGGCGAAGTGGCAATAGGGCTTTTGCAGCAGCTCGAGACCGTTAATCCACATCTTCGAGGGGCTGAAGGTGTGCATCCAAACGACGAGGCCGGCGCACTTGTCGTCGTAATTCGCGTCCTTGACGAGCTGGGTGATCTCGTCCGGGGTCTTGGCCGTGAGCTTATAGACGAGGCGGCAGGGAAGCTTCCCTGCCTTGTTCATCTCGTCCGTCATTTCTTTGGCGCGGGCGGCGACGATGTCCAGCACCTCGGGTCCGTAGAGGAACTGGCTGCCCACGACAAACCAAAATTCATAATCCTTGAGCATGTAACTACCTCACTTTAAAAGAAGGTTGATGTTGTCTCAGTCCGCCTCCGGCAAGGTCCAGGGGAGGACCGAGGAGGTCTCGGGCTGCAGCGCGAGTATGTGTATCATTTTTTCGGCGGCGAGCCGGCCGAGCTGCTCCTTCGGGCTCTGGAGCGAGCGGAAGGGGATGGGCGAGAGCTGGGCGTAAACGCTGTTGTCAAAGCTCACAAGCTCGTAGCGATCGGGCGCGATGCCCCTTTCACCGAAGAGTCGGACGAGTTCGAGCGCGGTCTCGTCGTTGTAGCAGACGGCGGCGGTGCAGCCGTCGAGCACTTCGAGTCCGCAGGCGTCGATGAGCATGTCGCGCGTCTCGGTCGTGAACCACAGGATGTTGTCGTCCGAAACCTCGATGCCGGCGGCGCGCATGGTCTGGATGAAGCCGGCATAGCGGCGGTGGCCCTGGATATCGTCGCTCTTGAAAAAGCCGGCGATGCGGGTGTGGCCGTTTTTGAGCAGAAGCTCGGTCGCCATGCGGCCGCCGCGGCGGTCGTCCGCCACGACGTAGGTGGGACTCTTGATGTCGGGATAGTAGCCGTCAATGAAGACGACAGGAATGCCCTGCTGAGCAAAGGCATTGTAAAGGTCGATGTTCGGGTTCGGCAGTGCGGTCTTCGTGCCCTCGACGATAAGCCCGTCAATGGGCTTGGCGAGGAGGTCCGAGAGGATGCGCCGCTCGTTGTCTACGCGGTTGCGCGTGGCCGAGAGCATGAAGCTGTAGCCGTTTTCGGTCAGTGCCTCCTCAATGCCGTGGAGGATCGCGGGAAAAATGTGCTCGCCGATATAGGTGGTGACGACGGCAATGTTTTTTGTCGGTGTCCGGCGAGCCGGACCGCTCTGGACATAGGTGCCGCTTCCCTGCATGCGGTAGACCAGCCCCTCGTCGACGAGCAGCCCGATTGCCTGCCGCACTGTCTGGCGGCTGCACGAGAGCTTGGAGGCCAGCTCCAGCTCACCCGGCAGGCGCTGTCCGCCGCGGTAAACTCCGGATTTAATTTCGCTGCGGAGCCGTTCTGCCAGCTCCTTATATTTCAGTTCGCTCAAGACTTCTCCCGCTTTCCGCATCTTTTTTTTCTCATTTTACACCCGCGTAGGGGCTCTGCCAAGAGGCAGTGTCGATCCGTGTCACTTTATGACCTGCAGCGAGCGCCGGTCGCTGAAGAGCGCCACGACGATCAAAAAGACGATGCCTTCGATGAGCTGGGAGCGTTCGGTCGCGAGACCGATCATTTGCAGGCCGCTCGCGAGAATCTTGAAGGTCAGCACGCCGCAGATGACGTTTGAGAAGCGGACCATCGGGCCGCCGGAAACCGGCATGCCGCCGAGGACCAGCGCGATGAGAATCTGCGTTTCAAGCATGGTGCCGCCGGACGGCGTGACCGAGCCGACCTTGACGATGTTGACGAAGGCGGCAAGGCCCGTGATCGCGCCGGCGATGATGTAGACGAGCCACTTGGTTTTTTCGACCTTGATGCCCGCGAAGCGGGAGGCCTTTTCACCCGCGCCGATCGCCTTGAGGTTCGGGCCCACCTTCGTGAAGGTGAAGATGAACCACGCGACGAGGAGCACCGCAATGGTGATGCCGAGCTTAATGGGAATGGTGTTGTAGGCACTAATGGTGGACACCGCCGCGACCGGTTTTTTGGAGGCGAAGTAGCTGCACAGGCCGCGGAAGAGGTACATGGTGCAGATCGTGACAATGAAGGAGGGGATCTTGCGCTTGACGTGGAAGAAGGCGTTGACCGCGCCGATCGCGGCGCCGGTCAGCATACCGCCGATGATCGCGAGCGGAATGCTGTAAAACGAGAGGTAGCACACGACGATCGAGGCGATGCCGAGCATGGAGCCCTGCGAGAAATCGAGGCAGCCCATTGTCATAATCATGAAAACGCCGGTGGAGGCGATCATGAGGACGTAGACCTGGCTGAGCATGAGCTTGATGCTCGAGGCCTGCAAAATCTTGCCGTGCGTCAGAGCGTCGAGCAGCAGGGTGATGACGACGAGGCCGAGGATCGGCAAGATCGCGCGCACCACGGGCTTGCCGAGAAAATCGCCCACTTTTTCGCCGAAGCTCTTCTTTTCTAAATTCAGTTCATTCATTAGGCAGCCTCCTCAAACCATCTTCGCAATGATGTCTTCTTCGGTGAGCTCGGCGCTGCGCTGGAATTCGCCGCTGATCTCGCCGTCCTTCATCACGAGGATACGGTCGCTCATGCCGAGCAGCTCCAAAATCTCCTCGGAGATCATGATGATCGATTTACCCTGCTTTTTCATCTCGCTCATGAGCGCGTAGATATCGGCCTTGACCTTGACGTCGATGCCGCGGGTCGGTGAGTCGAGCACGATGATGTCCGAATCCTTGCCGATCCAGCGCGCGAGCGCAACCTTCTGCTTGTTGCCGCCGGAGAGGTCCGAAACGAACTGGCCCACACCTGTCATTTTGACGCTGATGAGGGAGGCGAACTTGTCGGCAAAGCCGTTCATGTTCTTGCCGAAGAGCAGACCGCCGTGGGCAAGTTCCGTGAGGGAGGGCAGGCAGATGTTGTCGCGGATTGTGTCGCTGATGACGAGGGACTCGTTGTCGCGGTCCTTCGAGACATAGGCGATGCTCTTTTTGATCGCGGTCGGGATGGAGTCGATGTGCGTGCCGTCGGCGAGCGTGACCTCGCCCGTGCGGTCGTAGGACGCGCCGAAGGCGGACTTGCCGACCTCGTGCATGCCGCACTCGGATAATCCGCCGATGCCGAGGATCTCGCCCTTGTGCAGCTCAAAGCTGATGTTTTTGATCTGGCCGGGCACGGTGACGTTTTTGACCGAGAGGACCACCTCGTTGGAGACCGGCTCGCCGTAATCCGTGCGGTAGTAGCGGTCGCCGAGCTCGCGGCCGACCATCAGACGCTTGAGGTCGTCCTCGGTGACGTCCTTGGCCTGCACCGTGTCGATGAGCGCGCCGTCGCGCAGGACGCTGATCGTGTCGCACTGCTCGATGACCTCAGTGAGGTCGTGGGAGATGAAGATGACGGTGTTGCCGTCGTCGCGGATGCGCTTCATGTGCTTGTAAAGTTCCTGGCGGCCGGACTGGCCGAGCGTCGTTGTCGTCTCGTCGATGACGACGACCTTGGGGTCGAAGTAGGTCGCCTTGACGATCTCGATGAGCTTGCGGTCCTCAAAGTCGTAATTGTCGATGAGGTCGCCCGCGTGGATATGATTGAAGCCGTATTTGTCGAGATAGGACTGCGCCTCGCGGTTCATGGCGCCGCCATTTTTGATGCCGGCCTTGACGAAGCGGTCCTCGTTGCCGAGGAAGATGTTCTCCGCGACCGTGAGGCCGGAGAGGGTGCCCATCTCCTGAACGATGATCGAAACGCCCTCGCGGTTGGCCTCGACCTGATTTTTGACGTGCAGCTCCTTGCCGTCGAGGACGAACTTGCCGCTGCCGATCGGGTAGATGCCCGTAAGCATAGAGCAGAAGGTGGACTTGCCGGAGCCGTTTTCGCCGATGAGGCCGCGAACCTCGCCCCTGGAGAAGTCAAGGCAGACGTCCTTGACGGCATGGGTCACGCCGAAGGATTTGTCGATGTGTTCCGCTTTTAAGATCACGTCTTTTTTTGTTATAAGCTCTGCCATCTTCTCCCCCTCATTTCACGACGATGCCCTTGACGGGCTTGGTTGTCAGCGCAACGATCAGCAGCAGGACGGAGCCGGTGACGACGTTATTGATCGTCGCGTCCGCGCCCATCGCGAGGAAGCCGTTGAACAGAAGCGAAATGATGAATTCGCCGACAACGATGGCGGTGATCGGTTTGCCGTACTTGCGGAAGGCGAGGCCGAAGAAGGTGCCCATCAGCGGCGGGAAGTTGCGGGACATGGATTCCATGCTGGAGGCGGAGGTCATCGAGGTGCCGTAGCTGATTGTCAGAATGCTCATGACGCCAACAAGGAAGCCGCAGAGGACGAAGGCCACTACCTTATATTTATTGACGTCGACGCCCATGTTTTTCGCCACCAGCTCGTTGCTGCCGATCGCGTAGGTATAGGTGCCGATTTTTGTGCTGTGGATAATGAGCGCCGCGAAAATAAAGGCGCAGGCAGCGAGAATGAGGTTTGCGGGGTAGGTGCCAAAGGCGCGGAGGTTCTCGCCGAGCTGCTGCTCGACGCCGCCGGCGAGGATGACGCTCAGGCTCTCATAGATGAGCGACAGGCCGACGGTAACGATCATGGAGGGGATATGGAAGCGAATGTACACAAGGCCGTTGCATAGGCCCATGATGGTGCCGGAAATAAGCGGCACGAGGATGAGTCCGGCATAGCCGAATTTCTGCGCGAACTGGCAGGCGAGCACCGAGGAGAGAACGATGTTCGCGCCGATGCTGAAGTCCCACAGACCCATCACGCAGATGAAGTAGAGGCCGCAGCCGCCGACCGCGTAGATGATGGCGGTCTGGAGATAGGAGGTCAGCATGCGCGGGGTGCCGAAGTTCGAGGGCGTGAGGATCTTGAAGACTGCCCAAACGCCGACCGCGAGAAGGATGAGCACGATCAGGCCCTTGTTTCTCTCGAAAAAGCCCCGATCCGCAGCGGTTTTCAGAGTTTCGTCATTTTTATTCATGAGAAAGAATCACCTCATTTAAAAAGGGCCGGCGGAGCAAATATTTGCGCCGCCGGCTTATTGCCGCGTCTTTCCGTCCGGTGTGCCGAACGAGCGGCCTGTTCAGTTACGCTGCTTGATTAGCCAGCAGATGCGTGGCGGGTCTTCACGTCCTCAATGGAGAGGGAAGCGGCCTGCTTGGAGAGTTCCTCGAAGCTGGAGCCGGACATGGCCTTGAGTTCCTCGGCGTTGTACGGGAGATCGTCGACGAAATACTTTGCGTATGCGTCGTAGTCCTCGGCGGAGGAGACGTACAGATACGGGAACTTGATCTCAAGGAAGGAGTCAGCGGGCTTCGTGTAGTTGCCCTTGACTGCGTTGTAGACCATCATGAGTGCGTAGAGCGGATCGCAGAAGTGGCCGCCGGACTCAGCCGTCATGCCGCCGCTCTTGAGCTGGTCGCCGAGATCCGGGAGGAAGTCGGTGGAGACAACGTCGATCTTTCCGGTCTTGCCGGCGTTCTTGATCGCGCCGATGGAGCCGACCAGCGGGTCACCGCCGCCGCCCGCGACGATCAGAGCGTCCATGTTCGGGTAGCTGTTCATGTAAGCCTGTGCGACCTGTGCGCCGCCCTCGGAGGAGGTCTGTGCGTACTGCGGCTCGGTGAGCGTGACTTTGTCGTCAGCGTGTGCAGCGTTCCATTCGTCAACAGCCTTCTTGTAGCCTTCATAGCGGGCAAGGAAGGTAGCGTCGCCGACGGTCCAGCCTTCGAGGCAGATCATGCGGTCGCCCTTGTTGATGAGGATGTTCGCGAGGGTGTAGCCGTTCGTGACCTCGTCCTCGTGGACAGCGCCGATGTAGTACTTGGAAGCGACAGCCTGCTTGTAGATGTCAGGGCTGTTGTCCTTGCTGATGATGCGGAAGAACTGTGCGAGGTAGACGCCGGCTTCGTCGCAGGTGTTGATGCAGGAGGTCATCTCAGAGTCTGCGGAGTTGCAGATGATGATGCCCTTGCAGCCCGCGGCGCAGAGGGTCTCGACGGAGGCCGTGACCTTTTCGGAAACGTGGCCCTGGTCAACGTACATGAGCTTTACGCCCATGGCGTCCGCTGCAGCGTCGAGCATTTTCTTGCACTGGCTGCCGAGAACGTCTGTGGAGCTCCAGATGGAGACGCCGATGGTGATGTCGCCGGTGCTCGCCGCCGCGGAGGTGTTACCGCTCGCTGCGGGAGATTCGGTCGTTGCGGACTTTCCGCAGGCTGCCAGCGTGAAAAGCATGGCCAGCGCGAGGGCAAGTGCTATGATTTTCTTTGCTTTCATGTTCCAATCCATCCCCTTAAAAAAATTTGTTTGCTTTTTGCCTGTAATCACTGTAACAAATATATTAAGTATTTGTGAAGTTGTCAATAGCAAATTGTACATGTTGCGTACAATTTTACATTTTATTGAAGCTGTCATGTCAAACGGATTTTTGCCTGAAAAGTCAGCTTGATTTATGACATTTTAAACTTTTTGCTGAAAATCACAATCATTTTTAACAAATGCCGCTTGGCAAAGCGCGTTTCTATGTGCAACTTTTCAGCGTTTTGCACAGCGCATTGTTATGCGTTCTGTCACGGAATTAGCAGACATTTGTATCAGATGTCCGTACAAGTTAGGCCGTTTTCCGTCCCGAGGCGCGCGCGTCTGTCCGCACAACGGACAGGGTCCCCGCCGCACGGACACAAAAAAATGGCCCCGCGCAGCATGGCAGCACTGCGCGGGGCTTTGTAAAGGTTGGGAGAACCTTTACAAGTGTGGGAAGAGAATTGAAGAAGAAGGAGTTGTTGTGGTGAAAGGGTCCTGCGGCTCAGGCGGCGGCTTCCGCTGCGGGCTTCGTCTCCTGGCTGTTGTCGAAGATGTCGCGGGTCTTGAAGTCACCGTTGAGGCCGATGACGTCGAAGCTGTCCATCGGCAGGGAGGTACCGGTGGCCTTGAGTTTGTAGTCGACGAGCGCGATGCGCTTCGTGACGGTCGGGCAGCTGCTGACGATCTCGGCGGAGAGCGCCTGCGCCGCGCTGACGGCGAAACGGTTCTCGCGGCCCGGCTGGCAGACCGGAAGGACCATGGTGTTTACATTATAATGTCTGCAGACGAGGCCGATGGCCTTGACTGCCGGGGAGGTCACGAATTCGTAGCGTTCGCTGTTGTTGCTCTCTCGGTAGCTCTCGGTAATCGCATCCTTATAGAAAGAGAGGACGCGGAAGCCGCCGCAGTGGCGGAGGGTGTCGAGGGAAGCGTTCGGCTTGTCGTCGGTCACGACGAGGAGGGTGACGTTTTCAAGCTCGTCTCTGCGCTGCACCAGTGCAGCGAGGAAATCTGCCGCCGTGCCCTCGGTGCCGCCGATCCAGACGACGTCGCCGGAATTAATGTGCTCTGCTGTATCTCTGGTCTCTACGATGCGTTCATAAGTCTTTTTCATAATGCATACCTCCTGTTGTATGTCCGTCGGTTTTTATCGTCTGCCGTCGCCGCTTCACTTTCGCGGTCGGCTTTCTTTTTCTTTCTGGCTATACCATACCGCAGTGGAAAGAAAAAAGATAATATTTTGTTTGCCATGTCGGGATAACAGGCGGCAGGAGGTCCTTATAAGCGGGCGAAAATATCCTGGGATATTGATTTTAACATGGTATTTTTCACGAAACGCCGCGCTGTTTGTCTGCCGTTTTGCACAGTTCTATGCGGTTTTTATTTGTATTCCCTTTTTGCTTCCGTTTCCTGTCATTTTATGTCTCGCTATTCTGCACAGTTTGTTCTGCCTGTTTTTGTGCGTGTATTCGTCTGGTTTTCTGTCCAGTCCAGTTGTGAGGCGGTGGGCGCGGCCAATGCCGGGGGAAAAGTCCTTGCTTTCCCGGTCCGCGCGTTTTATAGTAGGGGCAGAAAAATGCGGGGAGGAACTCGATATGACGCACATTGCAGGCTCACGCTTCGGTGCGCTGTCGGACGGCACGGCGGTCGACCTTTACACGCTCACCAGCGCCGCGGGCAGCAGCGTCTCCATCTGCACCTACGGCGCGACGGTCACCTCGATTCGCGTGCCGGACCGGGCCGGGGCGTTCGCGGACGTCGTGCTTGGCTTCGACACGCTCAGAGACTTGGCACGGCGCGACTACTTTTTCGGCGCGACGATCGGCCGCTGCGCCAACCGCATCGCGGGCGGCAGCTTCGAGCTGGGCGGAAAGACCTACCGTCTTGCGCAGAACGACGGCAATAACAGCCTGCACGGCGGCCTGCGCGGCTTTGACACGGTCGTCTGGGACTGCGCGGTCGCGTCCGGCGCAACCGGCGACGAGCTTGTCTGCCGCTATGTCAGTCCCGACGGTGAGGAGGGCTACCCCGGCACGCTGACGGTCGCGGTCACTTTCTCCTTTGATGACAACAGTGCGCTGAAAATCCACTATGAAGCTGTTTCCGACGCCGACACCCTCTGCAATCTCACGAACCACAGCTACTTTAACCTCGCCGGTCACGGCAGCGGCAGCGTGCTCGATGAGGAGGCGAAAATTTTTGCTTCGCGCCTCACGGCGTCGGACGCCGAAAGTCTGCCGACCGGTCGGCTGCTCGACGTCGCGGGTACGCCGATGGATTTCCGCGATTTCCACGCGCTCGGTGAGCGCATTGGCGCCGACTATACATTATTAATATATGGGCGCGGCTACGACCACAACTATGTGCTCGACAAGCCCGCCGGCACACTCGGCCCCTGCGCGGCGCTGCGCGACCCGAAAAGCGGACGGCGGCTCGACGTTGAAACAACGAT
>JAKOSQ010000103.1 GCA_029777215.1 Bacillota bacterium | reverse complement strand
CCATGGGCATCGGCGGACAGCCGGCCCTGGTCGTCGCCATGAGAAAAGACGACATTTCGATGACCGTTTCGATCCCAGTGCTCATCGTCATCACGATCACCTTCAAGTCCGTCCTCATCCTCTTCGGTCTCGTTGTGCTGCTCGCGCGTCCAGCGGCGATCTATGCGCTGCTGCAGCCCGCCATTGTTTGGTGCTGGATCGGACTTGCGCTCAATATCCTTTTCGTCGGTTTCCTGTTTCTGATGATTTTCAAGCCGCTTCTGATCGAGCGGCCCGCGCTCGCGCTCGTGCGCTGGTATGCGGGCAAAAAGTCGCCCGAACGGGCGGAGGGCTGGTGCCTGCGCGTGCAGGACGCGATAGAGCGCTACGGCAGCGTCGCGGACTATTTCAAGACCCACCGCAACAAGATCTACGGCGTTTTCGCGCTCACCTTCGTGCAGCGCTGCGCGCTGTTTTATGTGAGCTACCTCGCCTACCGCTCTTTCGGACTCAGCGGTACGGGCGCACCGGAGATCGTCACTCTGCAGGCCATGATCTCGGTGGCGGTCGAGATGCTGCCGATCCCCGGCGGCATGGGCATCACGGAGTCGCTGTTCCTCAAAATTTTCGGGCCGATTTGTGCAAAGGGCCTGTCGCTGCCGGTGCTCATCGTCAGCCGCGGCATCAGCTACTATGTCCAGCTGCTCCTCTGCGGGCTATTGACCGTCGTCTCCGTTTTTGTCCTCGGAAAGGACAAGGCAAAGCGCCTCCGCGAGGAGGAACGCGTCCACTAAAAAAACAGGGCTGCCGAAAAACGGCGGCCCTTTTATTATAATCTCCCGTCTTTCGGAAACAATAGACCACGGGCGGCAGCACCGCCCGCAAATCATGGAAAGGCGGAATGAAAAATGTTTGGTAACGATGAAGAAAAGCCGCAGGTCAAGTGCGACGTTGAAAACTGCGCGTACAACCACAGCAAGAGCTGCAGCGCGGGCAGCATCAATGTCGACTGCAGCGGCAGCGACAAGGCCCAGAGCTGCGACAGCACGAAGTGCTCCACTTTTAAAAAGGACAGCTCCTACTCCATGTAAACGGCAAAGCGGGCCGACTCCCAGTGAGCCGGCCCGCGACTTTTATTTTTTGAAGCTGTCCTTGAGGGCGACGGAGCGGTTGAAGACGAGATGCCCCGGCGCGCTGTCGCGGTTGTCGACGCAGAAGTAGCCGACGCGCATGAACTGGAAGCTCTGCGGGAACGACGCGGCTTCGAGCCGCTTTTCGAGCTTGCAGCCCGTGAGGACCTTGAGCGAGTCGGGGTTCAGACAGTCGATGAAGTCCTTGTCGCCCGCGTCCGGGTCGGCGTCCGAAAAGAGGTTGTCGTAGACGCGGACCTCCGCGTCCACAGCTGTCGCGGCGTCCACCCAGTGGAGCGTCGCGCCCTTGACCTTGCGGCCGTCCTGCGGGTCGCCGCCGGCGGAGTCGGGGGCGAACTCACACAAGATCTCCGTGACGTTTCCGGCCTCGTCCTTGACGCAGCCCGTGCAGGTGACGAGATACGCGCCCTTTAAGCGGCACTCGGGGCCGTTCGGGAACAGGCGCTTGTATTTTGGCACCGGCTCCTCGAGGAAGTCGTCGCGCTCGACGAAAAGGTGCTTCGAGAACGTGATCTCGTGCGTGCCGTCGGCGGGAGAGTTGGGGTTGTTTTCAACGGTGAACGTCTCGGACTTGCCCTCCGGGTAGTTCGTGACCGTGAGCTTTACGGGGTTGAGGACCGCCATGACGCGCTCGGCGCGCTCGTTGAGGTCTTCGCGCAGGCAGTGCTCAAGGAAGCTGAACTCGACCGTGGAGTCGGTCTTCGAAACGCCGTTGCGCTCCGAAAACGCGCGGATGGACTCCGGCGTATAGCCCCGGCGGCGCAGACCGCAGAGCGTCGGCATGCGGGGATCGTCCCAGCCGGAGACGCGGCCCTCCTCGACGAGGCGGCGGAGCTTGCGCTTCGACATGACGGTGTAGTTGATGCCGAGGCGCGCAAACTCGATCTGGCGCGGTTTCGAGGGGACGGAGCAGTTCGCGACGACCCAGTCGTAGAGCGGACGGTGATCCTCAAATTCGAGCGTGCACAGCGAGTGGGTGATGCCCTCCATCGCGTCCTCGATGGGGTGGGCGAAATCGTACATCGGGTAGATGCACCACTTGTCGCCCGTGCGGTGGTGGGGGGCGTGGTTGATGCGGTAGATGACCGGGTCGCGCATGTTGAAATTGCCGCTCGCGAGGTCGATCTTCGCGCGCAGCGTCATTTTTCCGTTTTCAAATTCGCCCGCGCGCATGCGGGCAAAAAGGTCCAGGCTCTCCTCGATCGGCCGGTCGCGGTAGGGTGACTGCGCGGGCACGCCGACGGCCCCACGCATTTCCTTCGTCTGCTCGGGCGTGAGCTCGCAGACGTAGGCGAGGCCCTTTTTGATGAGCTCGACCGCGTAGTTGTACATGTCCTCGAAATAGTCCGAGGCGTAGTGGAAGCGGTCGTCCCAGTCGTAGCCCAGCCAGTGGATGTCCTCCTGAATCGCGTCGACGTATTCGACGTCCTCCTTCGAGGGGTTCGTGTCGTCCATGCGGAGGTTGCAGACGCCGCCATATTTCGCGGCTGTGCCGAAATCGACATAGATCGCCTTGGCGTGGCCGATGTGGAGATAGCCGTTCGGCTCCGGCGGAAAACGGGTGTGGACCGTCATGCCCGCGTATTGCCCGCCGGGGGCGATGTCCCCGTCGATGAATTCGTGAATGAAGTTGCCTGTCATTTCTTCCATAGTGACCAGTCTCTTTCTGCATAGAATTAATGATATTATAATCGAATAACAGACCAATTACAACAGAAAATCGAAAAAGTCGTGTTGCTAATGGGCAGAATGTGTGATACTGTATCTGCAAATAATAATCACGAACGGAGGAACGGCTATGGCAGACATCATCATCATCGGCGGCGGCCCGGCGGGCGTCTCGGCGGCGCTGACTGCGAAGAACCGCGGCAAGAGCGTTTTCATCATCTCCAACGGCGCAAATCAGTCCAATCTCTGGAAGGCCCACGAAATCACGAACTACCCCGGCTGCGCGGGTATGTCCGGCGCAGACATCCT
>JAKOSQ010000102.1 GCA_029777215.1 Bacillota bacterium | reverse complement strand
CTGTCGGAAAAAAATTCAAAGTACTTTTCTTCGCGATCGCCATCGCCGTGGTGGTAGCGGCGGGCATCTACTTTGTTCTGTTCACCAACGCGCAGAATATTCTGAACAATTTTTTCAGCGGCCCGCTTGAGGCTGTCCAGGCGCAGGCATCCATCATCGACGAAGTCAACACCATGGACACCATCGCGCTCGAAATGGCCGCCAGCAGCGCCAGAGCCTCGGACTACAAGGCCCAGCTCGCGGAAACGGACAAGTCCCTCTCCGCGAAGTTCGACGTCATCGCCAAAACCTCAACCGACGCTGAGAAGGCCGGCCAGCTCCCCACGCTGTACACCGTGCTGCAAAAGGACATTGAAAAAATGTACCAGCTCTCCTCCGCCGGCAACACCGAGGAGGCCGTTGCCTACGCCAACGCGCAGTACACCACGGATTACGACCGCTTCTATGGCGCGGTCAGCGCCGCGCTGAAGGCCGACCTCGCCGCGGCGGACACCACACAGCACACCTATTCGACAAAAACAACAGCGGCCATGACGCTCTTTGTCACTCTCGCGCTGATCGCCCTCGTTGTGACCACGGTCTTCATGAAGGCCATGAGCGACGGCATCGTCGGTCCGCTCAATCAGATCGTCGGCGCCTGCGACACGCTCGCACGCGGCGAGACGATCGAGCCGCTGCACATCGACTCGCAGGATGAATTCCAGACGCTCGCGAATTCCTTCAACCAGATGAGCGACACGACCGCCTTCATCGTCCAGGACGTCAGCTGCATGCTCAGCAGCGGCGCGGAGAAGGATTTCAGCGCTGTCTCGCAGGATGAGAGCCGCTATGTCGGCAACTACGCCCGCATCCTTGAAGCGACACACGGCATCTTCCACGGCATCAGCGACGATATGAGCCGCACCAACGGCATTGCCGACCAGGTCTCCGCCGGCTCCAATCAGATCTCCGCCGTCTCCCAGACGCTCTCCCAGGGCACGACCGAGCAGGCCTCCGCGGTCGAGGAGCTCTCCTCCACCGTGGCCAGCATCGCCGATATCGGCCGCGCCAACGCCGAGGAAGCAAGCAAGGCCAGCGCGATGTCTGTTGAAGCGTCGCAGGGCGTCACCGAGAGCAACAACTACATGGCGCAGATGCTCGAGGCCATGAACGAGATCACCTCGACTTCCAGAGAAATCAGCAAAATCGTCAAGGCCATCGACGACATCGCTTTCCAGACCAACATACTCTCTCTCAACGCCGCCGTCGAAGCGGCCCGCGCGGGTGCCTCCGGCAAGGGCTTCGCCGTTGTCGCAGACGAGGTGCGAAACCTCTCCCAGCGCTCCGCGGAAGCCGCCAAGACTACGACCGCCCTCGTCGAGAGTACCGTCTCCGCCATCGAGCACGGCCGCGACATTGCGGACGCCACAGCGAAGTCCCTCCAGACCGTTGGCGAAAAGGCCGCATTCGTAAACGACGCCATCGCCAAGATCGCCGAAGCCTCGAAGGAGCAGGCCACAGCGACGCAGCAGGTCCTCGTTGGCATCGACCAGGTCTCGACCGTCGTCCAGACGAACTCCGCGACCGCCGAAGAGAGCGCCGCCGCCGCCGAAGAGCTCGCGGCACAGGCCAGAGAACTCGCCGGTATGACGCACCAGTACAAGCTCCGCGCGATGGAATAAGCAAAAGCAGTAAAAAATGCCGCCGTCCGTTGGACGGCGGCATTTTAAAGCTTGTCAAAGAAGCCCTGCAGGCTTTTTTGACAAGCTGAAAAGGGCGGGACGCAGCTGCGTCCCGCCCTTGTTTTAAGCTTTTCACTCTTTTTTCGTGAGCTCGTCGATGACTTCCACGAGCCTGTTAATCTCGGGCTTTGTAATCTGCATGTCCGCGCCGATTTCCTTGCCCTTGACCATCATTTCCTTGCTGATGAGCGAGGAGAAGATAACCAGCGGAATGTGCTTGAGCTGGTCGTCAGACTTCACGAGCTTTGTGAGCCGGTGACCGTCCATGAGCGGCATTTCAATGTCTGTGATGATGCAGTTGACGTGGTCGTCAATGTTCTCCTGCGGGTCGTCGCGGACCTCGCAGAGATAGTCCCAGGCCTCCTGGCCGTTGTCGAATTTGGTGGTATTGGCATAGCCGGACTTATGAAGCGAGTCAATGATCATTTTCGAAAGCAGGCGCGAGTCCTCGGCGATGAGGATGTGGCTGTTGCTGCGCGCGGTCACCTTGACCTCGGAATCGTTCAACACATACTGAATGCTCGACTCCGGACAGATCTCCGCGATGATGGCCTCGAAGTCGAGGATGGTAATAAGCTTGTCATCAAACTCGACGATACCGGTCGCCACGCCCTCCTTGCCGCCGAAGATGACCGGGTCCGGCTTTTTGAGCTGGGTGCTGTAGATGCGGTCGATGCCGACGACGGTGTGCACATGGAAGGCATACTCGCTGTTGTTGAAGCCGGTGATGATGAAGATGTCGCGCTCCGGCTTTTCGGACAGACCGAGGTCGAGATATTTGG
>JAKOSQ010000101.1 GCA_029777215.1 Bacillota bacterium | reverse complement strand
TGAAGTTTTTCGGCAGCCAGCGGCTCTGGTTGAGCGTGTCATCAAATTCGGCGAGGCTCGCCGCGTCCGGCAAAGAGCCGAAGAGCAGCAGATGGGCCGCCTCGTTGAAGCCAAAGCGCTGACCTGCAAAGTCCGTCACAAGGTCAATGACGTTGTAGCCACGGTAATAGAGCTGGCCGTCGCACGGGATCTTCGCGCCCGTCTCGTCGCGCAGAAAGACGCCGTTAGCGTCCTTTTGAAAGGCGGTGATCTCCGAAATCGTGTTGATGCCCGCCATGACGCCTTCGCCGGATTTATCGCGCAGACCGCGCTTGACGCCGTATTTATCAAACAGCGCGGGATCGAACTTGTCCGCGCCGATGCACAGCGCTTTCTGTGTGCTTGCATAAGTCTCAGGGTCCATAAAGCTCCTTTCCTGCCGGTGCCGTCGCAGCCGCATCCGGCTTATATCATTCTCGTACAAATTTAGTTCTTTAATGTGTTTCTATCAGAGAAATGGGAAAAAGTCAAGGGACAGAATGTTAATTTTGCGGCGAAGTCTGTGCGCTTCGCCGATTGCGCCGCGCGCCGGGGTCTGCTATACTGCTCTCAAAGCCCCTGCCGGGCCTTTCAACACGCAGAGAAAGGGAACGCTTCTCATGAAAAACACGCTCATATTCGACCTTGACGGAACGCTGCTCAACACGCTCGACGATCTGACGGACGCCGTGAATCACGCGCTGGAGCGCCACGGCTTCGCACAGCGGGAAAGCGCGGAGGTTGCCTCGTTTCTGGGCCACGGCTTCGTCTGGCTCATCGACCGCGCGCTGCCCGAGGGTGTGGACGAGACGGCAAAGCGCGCCGTGCTCGAGGATTTTCGCACCTGTTATATGGAGCACTGCATGGACCGCACCCGCCCCTACGACGGCATTCCGGCGCTGCTGACAGATCTGCAAAAGCACGGGGTCCGGCTCGCGATCGTCTCGAACAAGGGCGACGCCGCGGTCCGCGAGCTCGCGGCAAAATACTTTCCGTCTGTCCCCGTGGCAGTCGGCGAGCGGCCGGACGTGCGCAAAAAGCCCGCGCCGGACGCTGTTTTTGCAGCGCTGCGCGCGCTGGACACCGACCCCGCCGACGCCGTCTATGCCGGTGACTCCGAGGTGGATGCCGAAACGGCGCGAAACGCCGCTCTCCCCTGCATTTTGGTCTCCTGGGGCTTCCGGCCGCGCGCACAGCTCGCCGGGCTCGGCGCGGCGGCGATCGCCGACAGCCCCGCTGAGCTGCTGGCGGCCTTCGAGCGTCTCTGAGCGCCCGGCGCGGACGCTTTTCTCTTTTGACGTAAAAGATCAAAAAATGTGCCATTCAGGTATTGACAGATGAAATTTTCTTTAGTATAATGCTCCTTGCCTGTTCGACTGAACAGACAAGATATGGCGGCGTAGCTCAGCTGGCTAGAGCATTCGGTTCATACCCGGAGTGTCATTGGTTCGAATCCAATCGCCGCTACCACCCCGCGAAAGCCTTTGGCTTTCGCGGGGACCTTTAAAGATATTATGGCCCGTTGGTCAAGTGGCTAAGACACCGCCCTTTCACGGCGGTAACATGGGTTCGAATCCCGTACGGGTCACCACCTCGTCGAAGCAAAACTTTATGACTCCATTTTCCGCAAGCGGAAAACTGCGTCAACGGATTTGCTTCTCCTCTACCCCACAAAATCTTTGCTTTTGCGGGGGCCCATTGGACGAAGGACGATGGGACGAGGGAACGAAAGTTCCCTGATTGAAATTCGCCCTGTGGCGAGGCGCCGTGGGCGTCAGCCGTGAGGGCGAATTTCCTTTTATCCGGAGGCTTAGCTCAGCTGGTTAGAGCGCACGCCTCACACGCGTGAGGTCG
>JAKOSQ010000100.1 GCA_029777215.1 Bacillota bacterium | reverse complement strand
TTCTCCATGGTAGCTCTCCATTTCTGTCTTTCCGTGCGCGTTTCGCAAACACGGATACAGTATATCACATATTCGTATTCGTGGGTATTTTAATATAGATATGGCCATATGAAAAGTGCTTTTTCTGAAAAAGAGGAAATTTTACGCTTTGGACATAAAACGCCGCTCAGTTTTGGCCGGCGTAGAATTGGCAGACATGTCTGACGCAGCAGTTTTCACACAGCGGCTTTTTCGCCGGGCAGACGGCGCGGCCGTGCAAAACGAGGCGGTGGCAGAAGTCGTTCGACTCCTCCGGCGGCAGAATTTTTCGCAGCGCCGTTTCGATCTTTTCCGGCTCCTTCAGATTATCAACCAAGCCCATGCGGTTGGAAAGCCGAATACAGTGCGTGTCGACGACGACAGCGGGCTTTTTGAAGACGTCGCCCAGCACGAGGTTTGCCGTCTTGCGGCCGACGCCGGGGAGGGCCGTGAGCGCCTCCATCGTGTCCGGGACCTCGCCGCCGTGGCGCTCCAAAAGGACGTTTGCACACGCCAGAATGTCCCGCGCCTTCGAGTGGTAAAAGCCGCAGGGGCGGACGATCTCCTCAAGCTCCGCGAGATCGGCCCCCGCGAGGGCCTCGAGCGTCGGATATTTTTTGTAGAGGATCGGCGTGATGAGGTTTACCCGCGCGTCCGTGCACTGGGCGGCGAGCCGCGTCGCGAACAGCAGCTCCCAGGGCTTTTCATAGTCGAGCGAGCACTGTGCGCCGGGGTATTCTTCTTTTAAACAGCGGATGAGTTCCGCGATCTGCTCGGGTGTTCGCATTCTCCCGTCTCCTTTGCGCCGATACTGTTCAATAGTATAACATCGCGCCCGATAAAAGCAAAGAATTTTCACATTTCAACAGTTGTCAGCGCCGGGGCTTTCAGATATAATAACAATATAAAGCGTTAAATTTTGTGAAAACAGCAGAAAAAGAAATATAACGGAGGGCGCACACATGATGGTGGAACAGGGGCTTCAACTGATCGCAAAGCAGGATAAGGAAGTCGCGGACGCGATGGCTCTCGAGCTCGGACGTCAGCGCGGCAACATTGAACTCATCGCATCGGAAAACATTGTGAGCGAAGCAGTACTCGCTGCGGTCGGCAGTGTCCTGACAAACAAGTACGCCGAGGGCTACCCCGGCAAGCGCTACTACGGCGGCTGCCAGTATGTCGACGTCGTCGAAAACATCGCCATTGAGCGCGTGAAAAAGCTCTTCGGCGCGCAGTACGCCAACGTTCAGCCGCACTCCGGCGCGCAGGCGAACTACGCGGTCTACCTCGCGCTGTGCACCCCCGGCGACACCGTCATGGGCATGGACCTCGACGCCGGCGGTCACCTCACCCACGGCTGCAAGGCCAACTTCTCCGGCAAGCAGTACAACATCGTCCCCTACGGCGTGGACGACAACGGCTACATCGACTACGACGCGGTCGAGCGTCTGGCGATGGAAACAAAGCCGAAAATGATCATCGCCGGCGCCTCCGCCTATCCGCGCACCATCGACTTTGCCCGCTTCGCGGACATCGCGCACAAGTGCGGCGCCTACCTCATGGTCGACATGGCCCACATCGCAGGCCTCGTCGCCGCCGGCCTCCACCCCTCCCCCGTCGGCTACGCGGACGTCGTCACGACGACGACGCACAAGACGCTGCGCGGTCCGCGCGGCGGCGTCATCCTCACGAACGACGAAGCCCTCGCCAAGAAAATCAACTCCGCCATCTTCCCGGGCAGCCAGGGCGGCCCGCTCGAGCACGTCATCGCCGGCAAGGCCGTTGCCTTCGGCGAGGCGCTGCAGCCCTCCTTCAAGGAATACCAGACGAAGCTCGTCAAAAACTGCGCGGTCATGGCAGACGAGCTGCTGAAAAACGGCCTGAACCTCGTCTCCGGCGGCACGGACAACCACCTGTGCCTGCTCGATCTGCGCGGCACCGGCATCTCGGGCCGCGAGCTCGAGACGCGGCTCGATGAGGTCCACATCACAGTGAACAAAAACAAAATCCCTAACGACCCGCTCTCCGCGAAGGAGACGAGCGGCGTTCGTCTCGGCACGGCGGCGGTCACGACCCGCGGCTTCACCGAAGCGGACATGGTCGAGGTTGCCGACCTCATCGCGCTCGCCGTCCGCGATTTCGACGCGCAGAAGCAGAACATCGACGCGCGCGTCGCGGCGCTGTGCAAGGCGCACCCGCTCTACGAATAACGCATACCCGAACCAAATACCGGCTGCATAAATCAGCAAACCAGAAAGCCGCCGGTCACCCGGCGGCTTTTGTAATCGAAAGGAGGCAGCCATGTACAGACCTCTCGCGGACGAGCTGCGTCCGCAGACGCTCGACGAGGTCGTCGGCCAGCAGGAGATTTTGGGGCAGGGCTCCATGCTCCGCCGCATCGTCGAATCCAAACAGATTCCCAACATGATCTTCTACGGCCCGTCCGGAACCGGCAAAACGACGGTCGCGAACATCATCGCCGCCGAGACGAACCGGCCTTTGCGCCGACTCAACGCCACCACCGCCGGCATCGCGGACATTCGGGCGATCATCGACGAGCTCGGCACCTTCATGGCCCCGGAGGGCGTGCTGCTCTACCTCGACGAAATCCAGTACTTCAACAAAAAGCAGCAGCAATCCCTTTTGGAGTTCATCGAAAACGGCAAAATCACCCTCATTGCCGCCACGACCGAAAACCCGTACTTCTACGTCTTCAACGCGATCTTGTCCCGCTCCACCATCTTCGAGTTCAAGCAAGTCTCGGCCGACGACGCCGAGCGCGCCGTCGTGCGCGCGATCACATTCCTCGAAAGCCGCGATCACGTTTCGATCACGGCGGAGCCGGGCGTAACGGCGCACATCGCGCAGTCCTGCGGCGGCGACGTCCGCAAGGCGATCAACGCCGTCGAGCTGCTCTATACCGCGACGAAAGGTGCGTCAAGCGCAATCGCACTCACGCTCGCGGACGCGCGGCAGGTCTCGCAAAAGAGCGCCATGCGCTACGACCGCGAGGGTGACGAGCACTTTGACTGTCTCTCGGCGCTGATGAAATCCCTGCGCGGCAGCGACCCGGACGCGGCGCTGCACTACCTCGCGCGGCTGCTGGAGGCGGGCGATCTCACGGGGGCCTGCCGCCGCATCCTGTGCTCGGCGAGCGAGGACATCGGCCTTGCCTACCCGCAGGCGGTGTCAATCGTCAAGGCCTGCGTCGACTCGGCCCTGCAGCTCGGTCTGCCGGAGGCGCGGCTGCCGCTGGCGGAGGCCTGCATCTTCCTCGCCACCGCGCCGAAATCGAACAGCGGGGTGCTCGCCATCGACGCCGCGATCGCGGACGTCCGCGCCGGCAAGGGCAAGGGCTTCCCGCGTGAGCTGCAAAACGTCCACGCTGACTCGACGGAAATGATGCGCGAGCAAAACTACAAATACCCCCACAACTACCCCGGCCACTGGGTCGCGCAGCAATACCTGCCGGACGACCTCGTCGGCGCGATGTATTACGAGTACGGCGAGAGCAAGATTGAGCAGGCCGCGAGGGCCTACTGGGAGCAGATCAAAAAGTGAGGAGGGCAAGGCCATGCCGATGGACATTCGCGTCGGAGACATTCTGACGATGAAAAAAGAACACCCCTGCGGGGACAAGCGCTGGCTGGTCCTGCGCACGGGCATGGATCTCAAGCTCCGCTGCCTCGGCTGCGGCCACGAGGTCATGGGCCCCCGCAGCAAGTTTGAGCGGAATATCCGGTCAATAGAACACAAGGACGAAAGCTGAGTTCTCCCGTTCCCCGTCTTTCGTCCAATCGTCCTATTGCCGAGCAATCGGTTTTGCGCCGGACGCAACGAGGCGCCGTCGCAAGCTGCGTATCCTTCGCTTGCGGGAAACGAAACAATAAAGTTTTTCGGCGATGTCGCCCGCAGTCCGAGAACCTTTTAAATCACGGCCGCCATTGGCGGCCGTGATTTAGTCTTTTATCCCCTTCTTGATCTGCTCGATCGCGTTTTTCTCGAGACGGGAGACCTGCGCCTGACTAATGCCGACCTCGGCGGCGACCTCCATTTGAGTCCGGCCGTCGTAAAAGCGCAGCGCGAGGATGCGCTTTTCGCGCTCGTCAAGCGAGCGCATCGCCTCCGAAAGACTCAGCCGCTCGATCCAGGCGTCGTCCGTGTTGCGCTCGTCGCCGATCTGGTCCATGACGCAGATGCTCTCCCCGCCGTCCGAAAACACTGGCTCGTAAATCGAAACCGGCTCTGAGATCGCGTCGAGCGCAAAATAGACCTCCTGCGTCGGCAGGCCCAGCGCCTTCGCAATCTTCGTGATGTCCGGCTCGCGCTGCTGCTCCGCCGTCAGCTTCTCCTTGACCTGCAGAACCCGGTAGGCCGTGTCACGCATGCTCCGGGACACGCGCACCGCGCTGTTGTCGCGCAAATAGCGCCGTATCTCTCCCGCTATCATCGGAACGAACGTCCCCGGTTGAAAACAGAGCCGGAATATTCACTTTGCAACAGAAACAAAATTTTGGCTAAATAATTGACAATCGTCTATTCTTGAACTATAATATGATAAAAAATAAACAAGCCCCCGTGTACGCAAACATAGAAAGACCGGCAGCTCCGGCCGGAAAGGTGAAGATATGAATACAACAGGCGATGCGAACAGAAGCGTCAGGCGGACGAAGGGAAAGCTCAAGGACGCGCTCATAACGTTGATGCTGGAAAGCCCGGTCAAGGACATCACGGTCCGGGAGATCGCGGAGCTGGCAGACGTCAGCCGCGGGACCTTCTATCTTTACTATCGCGACGTGTATGACATGGTCGAAAAGCTTCAAAACATGCTGCTTGACAAGCTGACGCTCATCATGGGCGAGATCGACCCACACGCGCGGGACGCCGCCTACAAGGCCATTTTGTCGACGCTGCTGCTGGTGAAGGAGGAAAACGCCCTCTTCCGCGCGCTGCTCGGACCGAACGGCTCGCACGAATTCATCAACGGCATGAGCGCCATTCTGGACAAGCCACTGTCGGACAGCGTCCGCCCGCTCGCAACAGGTGAGAGCACCGTCCGGCTCGTCAGCGGCTTTTTCATCAAGGGCTTCATCGGCCTCATCGAGGAGTGGCTGCTCGACGGCCTCGAGGAGTCGCCGGAAAATATCGCGATCATTGTTTCAAACCTGCTGAGCAACGCCCAGCACTACGTCCTGCAAAACCGGCGGGGCGAGCTCGGCATGGCAGCGGGCTGAGGCGAACCCCGGCATAAAAAGACGGACCCGGAAAGCTGTTCCGGGTCCGTCTTTTCGTAATTTTTTTAAACCTTGATGGTGGCGAGCAGCTCGCCGGCGACGACCGTCTGGCCGGGCTTGACAAGGATCTCGTCCACAACGCCGTCGATGCGGGCGACGATGCTGGTCTCCATCTTCATCGCCTCGACGACCGCGATGACCTGGTTTTCGACCACCTTGTCGCCGGGCTTGACGTCCACTCTCGTGACCGCGCCCGGGATGGACGCGCCGACCTGGCTCTTGTCCTCCGGGTCCGCAAGCGTGACCTGTTTGACGCTGGCAATGGCGGTTTTATCCTGCACGGCGACCTCGCGGCGCATGCCGTTGAGCTCGAACTTCACGTTGCGCGTGCCGTCCTCGTTGAGATCACCGAGACCCAGATATTTGATGACAAGGGTCTTGCCGTCTTCAATGTTGATCTTGTTGGTCTCACCGACCTCCATGCCGTTGAAGAAGACGTGGCTGCCCATGCGCATGAGGTAGCCGTACTCCTTGCGGTGCTGGCGGTATTCCTTGTAGACCTTCGGGTACAGGCAATAAGAGAGCATAGCGCGGCGGTTGATATTTTCGCCGTTCATAAACGGCTCCATTTCTTTATAGACCGCGTCGAAGTCGATCGGGTCGAGGATTTCGCCCGGGCGGCAGGTGATCGGCTTCTCGCCCTTGAGGACGATTTTCTGGATGTCCTCGGGGAAGCCCCAGGCCGGCTGGCCCATCATGCCCTTGAAGTAGTCGACGACGGAGTCCGGGAAGGTGAGGGCCGCGCCCTTTTCGACGATGTTCTCCGGCGTGAGGTCGTTCTGGACCATGAAGATCGCCATGTCGCCGACCATCTTGGAGGACGGCGTGACCTTGACGATGTCGCCGAGCATCTGGTTGACGGTGGCGTACATCTCCTCGACTTCCTTAAAGCGGGAGCCGAGGCCGAGGGATTCGACCTGCGGGCGCAGGTTCGTGTACTGGCCGCCGGGAATTTCGTACTTGTAGATCTCGGTCGCGGGGGCCTTGAGGCCCTTGTCGAACTTTTCGTAGCGCAGGCGGACGTCGGCCCAGTAGTCCGTGAGCTTCTGGAGCTCGTCGGGGTTGAGGCCGGTGTCGCGCTCGTTGCCCTGCAGCGCCGTGACGACGGCGTTGAGGGACGGCTGGCTCGTGAGCGAGGACATCGAGGAGATCGCGGTGTCGACGATGTCGACGCCCGCCTCGGATGCCATGAGGATGGTCGCGACCTGGTTGCCGCTGATGTCGTGCGTGTGCAGATGGATCGGCACGCCGACCTCGTTTTTGAGGGTCGCCACGAGCTTCTTTGCGGCGTAGGGCTTGAGGAGGCCGGACATGTCCTTGATGGCGATCATGTGCGCGCCGCGCTTTTCGAGCTCCTTGGCGGTTTTGACGTAATATTCGAGCGTGTACTTGTCGCGCGTCGGGTCGAGGATGTCGCCGGTATAGCAGATGGTCGGCTCGCAGATTTTGCCCTGCTTGAGGACCTCGTCCATCGCGACCTCCATGCCGGGGATCCAGTTGAGGGAGTCGAAGATGCGGAACACGTCGATGCCGCTCTGGGCGGCTTCCTTGACGAATTCGCGGATGAGGTTGTCGGGGTAGTTCTTGTAGCCGACGGCGTTCGCGCCGCGCAGGAGCATCTGGAACGGGACG
>JAKOSQ010000099.1 GCA_029777215.1 Bacillota bacterium | reverse complement strand
CGTCCTCGGCGCGGACACGCTCGAAAAGCTCTCCGACTCCCGGGCCGTCGTCTTCGGCAAGTCCGGCACGCTGACGGAGAAAAATTACATGGTCGCCTCCATCAAGACGACCAAAATGGACCCCGCCACTTTCCTCAAGGTCGCCGCACACGCGGAGGCCCGCAGCAGCTCGCAGGCAGCCCAGGCCATCGTCGCTGCCTACGGCGGCAAGATCGACGACGCGCTCGTCCAGAATTTCCGGGAGACCCCCGGCGGCGTCCTCGTCACGGTCGACGGCATTCCCATCGTCCTCGGCACCCGCAGCCTGCTCCGGCAGGCGGGGCTCGCCATACCGGACGGCAATTATTCCGCAACCGCGGTCCACATGTGCGTCAGCGGTATCTACGCAGGCCACATCGATCTGAGCGAAACCGTCTCGCGCGACGCCGTTGAGACGGTGCACGAGCTCTCGCGCTGCGGCGTCGAGCGCGTCGCGATGGTCACGGGCGACGGGCGCGAGCCCAGCCGTCTCGTCGCGAGCGAGCTTGCGATTGACGAATATTATGCCGAGTGCCCGCCCGCCGAGCAGGGCAAAAAGATTACGGACATGAAGGCCCGCCTCGCGCCGAACAGCACCCTCGTCTTTGTCGGCTGCCCCGACAGTCCGGACGAAGCCTTCCGCGCGGCGGACGCCGGCATCGAGATCGATGCCCTCGCCCTCGGAAACGGGCTGCGCCCGGCGGACGTCTTTGTTTTGGGCGAGTCCACCGCGCCGGTCGTTCCGACGATCGCGGCGGCGCGTGCCGCCAAACGCTGTGCCTCCATCTCCGCGCTCGCGGCAGCCGGTGCCAAGGCGCTGCTTATCATCCTCGCCGCGGTCGGCGTCGCGCCGCTGTGGTTCACGCTGGTCGTGGACGCCTGCGTCTCAAACGGCCTCGTCGTTAGTGCCTTGAGCCTCGCGGCTGAGAAAAAGCCGAAGGATGAATAAGTCCCGATAAAAAAACACGCTGCAGCCAAAGCTGCAGCGTGTTTTTTTCTGCCTGTATCAGAGCTCTTCCGCCACGGTTTTGAGACGGCTGCGGAGCAGGAGCAGCGCGCCGATATCAACGATGCCGTTGAGCACAAAAACAATGCCAATGAACTGGTAGCCGATGCTCGGCTTTCCAACCATCACGCCGCCGAGGACGCCGAGCACCACTGCGACGACGAGGGTGTAAAGCCAGCTCTTCTGGTGCAGGCGCAGCAGGTCGATCGCGTTTTGAAGCTTCACGATGCTGTCGAAGAGCACCGCGATGCCCATGACGATCGGGAGCACTGCCATGACCTTGTCGGGCTTTGCGAGCACGAACACGCCGATGCCGATGAAGAGGATTGCGCGGACAAGGTTCAGGTTGTATTCCGGCATCTGCACCGGCGTTGCAAAGTAGGAGAGCATGTGCACAACGCCGATCGCGCAGAGGATGCCGCCGAGAATGTAGCAGACGATCTTCCCCGAGGTGTCGGGGTCCGCGAGGAACAGGATGCCGATGAGGATGAAGGCGACTGCCGTGAGGATGTAGTCGAGGGTGAAGCTGGTGACCGCTTTTTTCATTTTTCTAACCATCCAATCTAAAAAAGTCTTGGGAACTTCTGCTTGAATTATACAGCACAGACGCCGGCACATTCAACCACAAGCTGACATTTCGTCGTTTTATGCCATTTTCCGCCGACTTTCCGGCACAATTACGAAAAAAGGGGAGGCCGCGCGGCCTCCATGCTTTTTGTGTTACAGGCGCAGCAGCTCACCGACTGCCTCGTTGAAGGTCGGGTGCGGGCGGATGACGGGCGCGAGTTCCGCGAGGGTCAAACCGTTGACGACAGCCGAGGCGAACTCGCCGATCATGTCCGTGGCGCGCTCGCACAAAAGCTGCGCGCCGAGAATTACGTTGGTCTCGGCGTCCGCCGTGACGGAAATGTAGCCGCGCTCGCCGCGCGAGAGAACGGTCTTGCCGTTTGCGGTCATGGGGTACTTTTTTGTCGTGACGTTCAGTCCCTGCTTTTTGGCCTCCTGCGCGGAAATTCCCACTGTTGCGATTTCCGGGCTTGTATAGACGCAGCCAGGCACCACATCCGTGCGAATTTCGGCTTCTTTTCCGCACATGAACGCCACCGCATTGACTGCCTCCGCGCTCGCCATGTGCGCGAGCTGGATGCCGCCGATGACGTCTCCAACCGCCCAGACGCCGGGGAGAGAGGTCTCATACCGCTCATTCACAGCGATGCGGCCACGCTCCGTTTCCGGCTCGCAACCGGGGGCAAAGAGGCCCGCCGTGTTCGGCTTCCGGCCAACGGCAATGAGCACCGCGTCGCCTCGTGCCTCGAGCTCCTGTTCGTTTTCCGCAAAGACGCAGACGAGCTCGCCGCCGTCCTGCCGGATCTCCTTGAGGCTCGCCGACGTGTGGATGTCCGCGCCGCGCTTTTTGAGGCTCATTTTGAGACTCTGGCCGAGCTCGCGGTCCATGTTCGCGAGCAGGCGGTCGAGCGCCTCGATCACAGTCACACGGCTGCCGAGGTCGGCGTACAGCGAGGCGAACTCCGCTCCGATCACGCCGCCGCCGACGATCACGACGCGCTCCGGGATCGTCTCGAGCGCGAGCATGCCGGTGCTGTCATAGACGCCGGGCAGATCACTGCCCGGTACGGGGATGCGGGCGGGCAGGGAACCGGTCGCGATGAGCACGCGCTTCGTTTTAAGAACTTCGCCGTTCACCTCGACCTCGGTCGGGGAGAGCAGGCGCGCGCTGCCGCGCAGCAGCGTGACCTTTGCCTTCTGCAGGCCCTGTTCGATGCCGGCGGCGAGCTTTTCGACGACGCCGTTTTTGTAGGTCTGAAGCGCGGCCATGTCAACGGAGACCTCCGGCGCGACAAGGCCGATCTCCGCGCCGGTGCGCGCCTCGCGGCAGAGCTCCGCCGTGTGCAGGAGGGTCTTTGTCGGGATGCAGCCGCGGTTGAGACAGGTACCGCCGAGGGCGTCTGCCTCAACGAGCGCCGTTTTCAGCCCGTTTTTTTCCGCCGCCGAGGCGGCGTGCGTGCCGGCGGGACCGCCGCCGAGAATGACGAGATCGAATTGTTCCATGGAAT